>JBMCTR010000036.1:0-9756 GCA_048622955.1 Actinomycetota bacterium | reverse complement strand
TGTTCGCGACGCCGCTGTTCATCGGGTTCGCGAACGTGATCATGCCGTTGCAGATCGGCGCGCCGGACGTCGCCTTCCCGCGGCTGAACATGTTCAGCTACTACCTGTTCCTGTTCGGCGGGCTGATGGTGCTGTCGGGTTTCCTGACGCCCGGCGGAGCGGCGGACTTCGGCTGGTTCGCCTACGCCCCGCTGCACAACGACCTGTACAGCCCGTCGGTCGGCGGGGACCTGTGGGTGGCCGGCCTGATCGTGTCCGGGTTCGGGACGATCCTGGGCGCGGTGAACTTCATCACCACGATCATCTGCATGCGGGCGCCCGGGATGACGATGTTCCGGATGCCGATCTTCTGCTGGAACACGCTGGTGACGGCGATCCTGATCCTGATCGTCTTCCCGTTGCTGGCCGCGGCGCTGTTCGCGATGTTCGCCGACCGGAACTTCGGCACGCACATCTTCGACCCGTCGGCCGGCGGGGTGATCCTGTGGCAGCACCTGTTCTGGTTCTTCGGCCACCCCGAGGTGTACATCATCGCGCTGCCGTTCTTCGGCATCATCACCGAGGTGATCCCGGTGTTCAGCCGCAAGCCGCTGTTCGGCTACCGCGGGCTGGTCTACGCGACGCTGGCCATCGCAGCGCTGTCGTCGGCGGTGTGGGCGCACCACATGTACGTCACCGGGTCGGTGAGCCTGCCGTTCTTCGCGTTCACGACCATGCTGATCGCGATCCCGACGGGTGTGAAGTTCTTCTCGTGGATCGGCACGATGTGGCGGGGTTCGGTGACGTTCGAGACGCCGATGCTGTTCGCGATCGGATTCCTCGTGACGTTCCTGTTCGGCGGGTTGACCGGCGTCATCCTCGCGTCGCCGCCGCTGGACTTCCAGGTGTCCGACACCTACTTCGTCGTGGGTCACTTCCACTACGTGGTGTTCGGCACCGTGGTGTTCGCGATGTTCTCCGGGTTCTACTTCTGGTGGCCGAAGATGACCGGGCGGATGCTGGACGAGCGGCTCGGCAAGATCCACTTCTGGACGCTGTTCATCGGGTTCCACACCACGTTCCTGGTGCAGCACTGGCTCGGGGTGGAGGGCATGCCGCGGCGGTACTCGGACTACCTGCCCGAGGACGGGTTCACCGCGCTCAACCAGATCTCGACGGTCGGCGCGTTCCTGCTCGCGATCTCCACGCTGCCGTACCTGTGGAACGTCTGGAAGACCCGCCTCGCCCCGAAGAACGCCGCCGACGACCCGTGGGGCTTTGGCAACTCGCTGGAGTGGGCCACCTCGTCGCCGCCGCCCCGGCACAACTTCACGTCGATACCGCGCATCCGCAGCGAGCGGCCGGCGTTCGACCTGAAGTACCCGGAGGTCGCCGCGGTGCAGCAGCGCCCGGAAGGGAGACTGCAGGAGAGGATCATCGCGCCTGATGTGGCCGCCGACGATGAGGAGGATCGGAAGTGAGGGTCGAAGGCTTCATCTTCGCACTCGTCATGCTGTTCTTCCTCGTCGTCACACCGATCTACTGGATCATGTCCGAAGATCCGACAGGGACGACGGCGCTGGCGCTGACCTTCGGGCTCGCCGGCCTGGTGTCGTTCTATCTGTTCGTCACCTCCCGGAAGGTGTACCCGCGGCCCGAGGACAAACCACACGGCGAGATCGAGGAACTGGCCGGTGAGTACGGGTTCTTCAGCCCGCATTCGTGGTGGCCGCTGGCCTGCGCCGGGTCCGGCGCGATCGTGTTCCTGGGCCTGGTGTTCGGCTGGTGGCTGTTCATCATCGGCGTCGGCCTGGGCACCATCGCCGTGCTGGGCATGGTCTTCGAGCACTACCGGGGCGATTTCGCCCACTGAGGTCCGCAGTCGGTTCGATCACGTTCGGCAGGGGCAGCCGTACCGCACCAGGCATGCAGACCTGGTGATGCGTGGACGACTCTGCCGAACGTGATCGAACGGACAGCCGGTGTCGCGCGACCGAGCGCCCTGAGGGCGTGGCGCTCCCTCTCCCCGGACGGCGTCGTCGTGGCCGGTTGCGCCGGCGGACACGACGGTCACGGTTCCGGGATCGGGGAACCGAGCTGCTCGCCTTCGACGTCGGTGCCGCGCGCCTTTCGCGGCCGGGCCGGGGCGCCGGGCTGCCGGTCGCGGCTGGTGGCGAGGACGGAGCCCCCGAGGATGAGCGCGAAGCCCAGGGCGATCGTCGCTGTGAACGGCTCGCTCAGCACGACGACGCCGAGCGCGATGGCGACGGCCGGGTTGACGTACGTGATGACCGTGGCCCGCGCGGGCCCCACCTCGTTGATGAGCGCGAAGAACACGAGGAAGGCGGTGCCGGTGCACACGACGGCCAGGACAACGACGGCCAGGGTGGCCTGGCCCGAAGGCGGCTCGGCCGGCCATTGAGCCAGGCCCAGGGGCAGGTAGACCATGGCCGCGATCGCCACTGACGTGGCCACGACGGCCAGGCCGGGCAGCTCCGAGAGGTACCTGGCCAGGATCAACGGTCCGGTGGCGTAGCCCAGCGCGACGCCGGCCATGGCCGCGACGGCCCAGAGGTTCGTTGTGCCGATGTCGAAGCCCACGAGGGTCGCCACTCCTGCGAAGCCGATGAGCAGGCCGACGACGCGGCGCAGCGCCACGTGCTCCTGCCCGGTCACCGCGACCAGGACGGCGCCGACCAGCGGAACGGCGGCGACCAGCAGGCCCGTCAGCGAACTGGACAGCGACTGCTCCGCGTAGCCGAGCAGGACCCACGGGCCGCAGATCTCGACGGCGGCGAAGGCGAGCACCGGCCGCCAGTGGGGCAGCACGGACCGGAGGTGCCCTCGGAGGGCGGCGACCGGCACCAGGATGGCGGCGGCGATCGCGGTACGACCGAAGACGATCGTCGTCGGCGCGAACTCGTCGACCGCGACCTTGATGAGCAGGTAGGGGATGCCCCAGATCAACCCCATGGCGAGGAAGAGTGCCCAGCCCCGTCTCGACACCCCTCAGGCCCTTCTCACTGCTATCCCCGGCGGCTGGGTTCGATCACGTTCGGCAGGCGCAGCTACGCCGCAACAGGCCTGCGCGCATGGTGCGGTAGGCCTGCGCCTGCCGAACGTGATCGAACCCAGCGGCAGCGGGGGTCATTCGTGGCCGTCCCGGTGGGCGAGCTCGAGCTCGCTGCGGGTGGGCTTCTGGATGACGTCCGAGAAGTAGAACCTGGACAGCCGCGTGCGCAGCTTGGCCGATCCGTGCCGGGGCGCCGGGATCCCGCGCTCGTCGGTCTCCGGCCCGAGCTCGACCGGGACCTGGCGCTCGTGCGCGGTGAGCGCGTAGGCGGCCTCGGGCGACAACGGGGCATGCGCCTCGGAGTACTCGCCCTCCGGGCTCACCGTGATCACACCCGACTCCGCGCCGTGCATCACCTTCTCGCGGTCGCGACGTTGCAGGCCGAGGCAGATCCGCTTGGTGACCCAGAACATCAGCGGCGGCAGCACGATGATCGAGACCTGCATGAACCGCGTGATCCACTGCACCGGGATGTTGAAGATCGTGGCCACGAAGTCGTTGCCGCCCGAGATCCACAGCAGCATGTAGAACGTGATGAACCCGACGCCGAGACCGGTGCGAACCGGCTGGTTGCGCGGCCGATCCAGGACGTGGTGCTCGCGCCGGTCGCCGGTGACCCACTGCTCCAGCCAGGGATACAGGAACAGCGGTATCAGGATCGCGGCGGGCAGGATCACCGACGGAACCAGAACGTTCAGACTTATCGGGAATCCGGCGATATAGAACTCCACCGGAGGCATGACCCGAAGGGCTCCGTCGAGGAATCCGATATACCAGTCCGGCTGGGTCCCGGCGGAGACGATGGACGGGTCGTACGGACCGAACAACCACACCGGCAGGATCTGCAGCACCCCGCCCATCAGGACGGTGAGGCCGAACACCACGAAGAAGAAGCCGCCCGCCTTGGCGGTGTAGACCGGGAACAGCGGGTACCCGACCACGTTGCTGTTGGTGCGGCCCGGCCCGCCCCAGTGGGTGTGCTTCTGATACCAGATCAGCATCAGGTGGATCGTGATGAGCGCCAGGATGAGGCCGGGCACCAGCAGGACGTGGATGATGAACAGCCGGGGGATGCTGTCGTCGCCGGGGAACTCCCCGCCGAAGATGAACGAGGACAGGTACGTGCCCACGACGGGGATCGCGAGGACCCCGCCTTCGATGATCCGCAGGCCGGTGCCCGACAGCAGGTCGTCCGGCAGCGAGTATCCGGTGAAGCCGTTCGTGACGCCGAGGACGAGCAGCGAGACGCCGACGACCCAGTTGAGCTCGCGCGGCTTGCGGAACGCTCCGGTGAAGAAGATCCGCAGCATGTGAATCGACATCGCAGCGATGAAGATCAGCGCGGCCCAGTGGTGCGTCTGCCGCATCAGCAGGCCGCCCCGGACGTCGAACGACAACTCGAGCGTCGAGGCGAACGCCTCCGACATCTCGATGTCTCGCAGCGGCGCGTACGCGCCGTCGTACTCGACCTCGGCCATCGAGGGCTCGAACCAGAACGTGAGGAACACGCCCGACAGCAGGATCACGATGAAGCTGTAGAGCGCGATCTCCCCGAGCAGGAACGACCAGTGGTCCGGGAACACCTTGCGGAGGTTGCGCCGCAGCCAGTTCGACGCGGTGATTCGCTGGTCGACGAAGTCGACGACCTTGCCGGCACCGTTGACGACCGTGCTCATGTGTTCATCTCCCAGAAGCTCGGCCCGACAGGCTCGACGAAGTCGCTCTGCGCCACGAGGTAGCCCTCGTCATCGACGTCAAGAGGCAGTTGGGGGAGCGGCCGGTTCGCCGGGCCGAAGATCACTTCGCCCGACTCGGCGAGGTTGAACGTCGACTGGTGGCACGGGCACTGCATGTAGTGGGTGTCGCGCTCGTACAGCGTCACCGGGCAGCCGACGTGCGTGCAGATCCGCGAGTAGCAGACGATCCCGTCGACGTGCCAGTTCTCGCGGCCCTCCTGCACGGTGAACTCGCTCGGCAGCATCCGCACCAGGAAGACCGACGACTTGGCCCGTGAGTTGAGCCGCGCCGGCCCCTCTTCGGGAAGTTCCAGGAAGGTCTCCGGCATGGCGACGACGAGGGAGCCGACGTCGACGTCGGCCGGCCGGATCGGCTCGAAGGAGCGGTCCCTGAGGACCCGTACGCCGGCATCCCAGATCGTGCCCTTCCTGGCGCCCGTGGGCCGCGGTCCCAGGTCGCGCAGCATCACGACGGCGGGCAGCGGGAGCAGCGCCAGCGCACCGATCAGCGAGTTGCGGATCATCGTGCGCCGGCCGAATCCGCTCTCTTCGGCTCCGACCTCGTAGTCTTCGTAGGTGGCGGCGCGCGTCTCGTCGTCGCTGCGCAGCACGTGCCGCTCGTGGACGAGCTCGTGGCTGGACATCAGCTTGCGGGCCCAGTGGATGGCGCCGATGCCGATGAGCAGGAGCGCCAGGCCGAGCGTGCCGCCGAGCAGGACGTTGGACAGGCGGACCCGTTCGACGTCGGCGATGCCTTCCGGACCGATGCCGATCGGCAGCGCCACGTACGCCACCAGGAAGCCGAGGACCAGCAGCGACGCCAGCGTGAACATGCCGGCCACCTGCCGCTCCGCCCGGCGCGCCGCCCGCTCGCTGGTGTCGGTCAGCCGAGCTTCCGGCTCGGGAAGGCCGGGATCGGCCACCGGCTCCCCGGCCGGTGGCCGGTGCTCGACCTCGGTCCCCGCCTGCTCGGACTTCTGCTGATCTCTCGAGATGGTCATGACCGCTTCGCTCCCAGCCACACCGCGACGCCGATGAGCCCGCCGATGCCGATCAGCCAGCCCCACAGGCCCTCGGCCACCGGCCCGATCCGGCCCAGTCCCAGGCCTCCGGGGTCGGTCTCGGACTCGACCGACTTCAGGTAGGCGATGATGTCGCGCTTCTGCTCCGGGGTGATCGTGGCATCGTTGAACACCGGCATCGACTGCGGCCCGGTGATCATCGCCTCGTAGATGTGCTTCGGCTCGGTGCCGGCCAGCGGCGGGGCGTACTTGCCGTACGAGAGCGCGCCGCCCTGACCGGAGGAGTTGTGGCACTGCGCGCAGTTGGTCCGGAACAGCTGGCTGCCCCTCGAGACGTTCCCGCGCTGCGGGTCGACGGTGGCGGCGTCCGGGACGTCCGGGCCGGGCGCGAACGAGGCCACATAGGCCGCGAGCGCGTCGATCTGCTCCTGCTCGTACTGCACGTCCCTGCTGGGCAGCTGGGCGCCGGGCGCGGCGGCGGGCATCCGTCCCGTGCCGACCTGGAAGTCCACCGCCGCGGCGCCGACGCCGACGAGGGACGGGCCGAGCACGGTGCCGTCCTCGGTGACCTGGCCCTCCCCTTGGAGGCCGTGGCAGCTGGCACAGCCGGTGACGAACAGCTGGCGGCCCTCCTCGATCTGCGCCGAGGACGCCTGCTGGACGTCGGCGTTGCTCGGCGGCGCGAACGCGGCGTAAAGCCCGCCGAGGACGAGCAGGGCGAGCACCAGGACGACGACGGGCGCCAGCGGGTGGCGGCGTCGGGCGGATAGCGCGGTCACGTGGCTCCTCGTCACTGCAGGATGTAGATCGTCGTGAACAGCCCGAGCCACACGACGTCGACGAAGTGCCAGTAGTACGACACCACGATCGCACTGGTCGCCTGCTCGTGCGTGAAGCTGCGGGTCATGAACGTCCGCCCCAGGACCAGCAGGAACGCGAAGAGCCCGCCGGTCACGTGCAGGGCGTGGAAGCCGGTGGCCAGGTAGAAGATCGAGCCGAACGGGTCGCTGGACAGCGTGATGCCCTCGTGGATCACCAGGGTCGCATACTCCAGGATCTGCCCCGAGACGAACACGGCCCCCATGAGGTAGGTGAGCACGAACCACTCGCGCATCCCCCACTGGCCCACCCGCCCGAGCGGGCCGGTGCGCCCCACCTGTCCGCGCTCGGCGCGCCACACGCCGAACTGGCACGTCACCGAGGACAGCGCAAGGATGGTGGTGTTGACGGCGGCGTACGGGACGTCCAGCAGCGCGGTTGCCGAGTCCCAGACGTCCGGCCGGATGGCGCGCTGGGTGAAGTAGACCGCGAACAGCGAGGCGAAGAACATCAACTCGCTGGACAGCCACACGATCGTCCCCACCGAGACCAGGTTGGGACGCTCGGTCGCCACCGCCGGGGTCTGGGCTACTGGTGCCTGGGCCACGCAGGCCATTATGTCGGTAGCTCGCAAGGCGTACACGCCGACCCCGGTAACCGGTCATCGGCGCGTTCGCTACCATCGCACGGCGCACGATGCGGGTACGATCGCTTGCGTCAGACCCGGACTCAGATCAGGACAGTGGGCACCGAGGACTTTCGGATGAATACTCGCACACCCGCCGACCCGCCGAGGATCCTCGTCTACAGCGACGACCGGACGACCCGGGAGCAGGTGCGGCTGGCGATCGGCCGCCGCCCGGCGGCGGACCTTCCCAAGGTGGAGATCCTCGACTGCGCGACGCCGCCGGCCGTCCTCAAGGAGATGCACACCGGCGGGGTCGATCTCGCGGTCCTCGACGGCGAGGCCGTCCCGTACGGCGGCATGGGGCTGGCGCGCCAGCTCAAGGACGAGATCTACCGGTGCCCGCCGGTCCTGCTGCTGATCGGCCGCCGGGACGATGCGTGGCTGGCCACCTGGTCGCTCGCGGACGCCGTGCTGCCGCACCCGATCGAGCCCATGGCGCTCGCGGACGCCGTCGCCGACCTGCTGCGGCGCCGGCTCGGCAGCTTTCCGGCCGCGTCGTGAACGCGCAGAGCTGGCCGCAGATCCTGACGGCACTGCTGAGCGGGACGGACCTGCCCGCCGAATCGACGGCCTGGGCGATGAACGAGATCATGTCGGGCCAGGCCACGACCGCCCAGATCGCCGGGTTCGTGGTCGCGCTGCGGGCCAAGGGCGAGACCGTCGCCGAGGTCGAGGGACTCGTTCGTGCCATGTACGAGCACGCGACTCCGATCTCGGTCGGCGGGCGCGTCGTCGACGTGGTCGGCACCGGCGGCGACCGGGCGCACACGGTGAACATCTCCACCATGGCGGCGATCGTCGCGGCGGCCGCGGGCGCCCCGGTCGTCAAGCACGGCAACCGGGCGGCGTCCTCGGCGTGCGGCGCGGCGGACCTGCTCGAGGAGCTGGGGGTGCGCCTCGACCTCGCGCCCGAACGGGTCGAGCGGATCTCCGCCGAGGTCGGCATCACGTTCTGCTTCGCCCCGGTGTTCCACCCGGCGCTGCGCCACGCCGCGGTGCCGCGCCGGGAGCTCGGCGTACCCACGACGTTCAACTTCCTCGGTCCGCTCGCGAACCCGGCCCGGCCGGCCGCCCAGGCCGTGGGTGTGGCCGACGCGCGGATGGCGGGCATTGTCGCGGGCGTGCTCGCCGGACGGGGTGTGTCCGCTCTGGTGTTCCGCGGCGACGACGGGCTGGACGAGCTCACCACGACAACCACCAGCCGCGTGTGGCTGGTCCGGGACGGCGAGGTCCGCGAGCAGCGGCTGGACCCCGCGTGGCTGGGCATAGAGCCGGCGTCGGCCGAGGCCCTGCGGGGCGGCGAGGCGCCGCACAACGCGGCGGTGGCCCGGCGCGTGCTGGCCGGGGAGCCGGGGCCGGTGCGCGACGCGGTGCTGCTCAACGCGGCGGCCGCGCTGGTCGCTCACGAGGGCGTGCGTGACCGCCTCGCCGACCAGCTGCGCGAGACGTTCGCCCGCGCTGAGCAGGCGGTCGACTCCGGGGAAGCAGCGGCCTTGCTGGACCGCTGGGTCGCCGCCTGTTAGCTCTGCGGTGCCGGAACCGGCCCCGGGGCGCCCCTGCGCCGCACCGGGACGCCGGCTACAGCCGCGTCACCTTCGGGTTCGGCAGGGTGATCCTGCGCACTTCGTGGCCGAAGGCGACGTGCACCACCGAGTCGCTTTCGACCCTGATCACCCGGCCTACTCCGTGCCGGTCGTGCGTGATCCGGTCGTCAACGTCGAACTTCTCGACGTTCGGAGCCGTCACGTCCTTGAACGGACTGGCGGGCAGGACTGGACGTCGTGCAGTGGTACGTGCACTCATGGACGTCCATCGTGCTCCTAAACCGCCCGGGTTGGGTAACGAAAGCTCAACACTTGAGACCCGAGTCCGTGTACGGGCGTCGCGCTGCCGTCAGTCCGGGTCGTCGACGCCGAGGGAGAACGCCGCCTCCAAGTCGTGCGCGGAGAACGTGCGGAACGCGATGTGCGTGTCGGTGCGCAGCACGCCGGGGATCTTGTTCAGCCGGTCGGCCACGACGTCGGCGACCTGCTCGTGCTCGCGGACGCGCACCATCGCCACCAGGTCGATCTCGCCGGTCACCGAGTACACCTCGCTGACGCCGTCGAGGGCGGCGATCTGCTCGGCCACCTCCGGGATGCGAGCGACGTCGGCCTGCACGAACACGATCGCAGTGATCACCGGATGCCTCCCTGACGACGAGTGCCCTGCGCCAGCGGAACATTACCGTCCTGCGGGGGCTCGACGACGGGGAGGAACACCCACGCGCTGCGCACCGGCAGCGCCCAGGTGCCGTCGACCTCCACCAGGCGGGTACCCGGCTGCTCCAGCCAGCGCAGCACGCACTCGGACTCCTCCACGGTGGCGGCAGGCAGCGGCGGCGGCGCGGGGGCCGCGGTCTCGGCCGTGGCGAGCAGTGCGTCCAGGTACGGCCGGGGG
>JBMCTR010000035.1:0-9827 GCA_048622955.1 Actinomycetota bacterium | reverse complement strand
TCACCGATGTCGAGGGCCTCGGCCCGGCGGACGGCGCGCTTGATCGGCAGCACGTAGCGAGCGCCGTCCGGGAAGATCGAGGTCTTCCATGTGCTGCCACCGACCGTCACCCGCACGCGCACGGAACCGAAGCCGCGACGCGGACCGGCCGCCAGATCACGGATGTCCTCGGATTCCTCGGGCGGCAGGCTGACGAAGGTCCAGGTGTCGGAACGGCGGGCGTCCCACAACCACAGCTCGGCATCGAACGTGACGACCACCGACTCAGCTTCACACGCGGCGCTGACAATCCTGGCCGGACGGGTCGACGTGCAAGCTCGTCAGGTCTTGGGCGGCGTCGGCGGTGGCAGCCGGGATTCGGGGGCGTAGATCGGGTGCGAGGTGAGGAAGGTGATCGCGTTCGCCCGTTCGGTGTTGATCGGCTCGTCCGGGAACGCGTTGAGCAGGGTCTCGCCGCGCTCGCGGACGCCGTCGCGGAACTCCGGGTGGGTGAGGATGAACAGGTCGCCACGGCGCACGCCCTGGAGGACCCGTTCGCCGGCCTCGTCCGCGTCCATGTACGGCTGGGTGCGCATGAACTCCGCGACCCCGGGGTCGGGTGCGTCGTAGCCGCCGCCGGCATACCTCGCCGGGCGGGCAGCGGGGCCACTGGCGATGTTGCTGTGCACCGGGCCCGGGCAGTACGCCGAGACGCCGATGCCCTCGGGCGCCAGTTCGATGTGCAGCGTCTCGGACAGCGCGATGACCGCGGCCTTCGTCATGCTGTAGAGCCCGGCGGCCACCGGCAGCAGCCCGCCCATCGACGACGTGTTCACGATGTGCCCGCCCTCGCCGTGGGCCCGGATCCGCGGCAGGAACGCCTGCAGCCCGTGCCCGACGCCCTTGATGTTGACGTCGATCACCCAGTCCCAGTCGCTCTGCTTCGCCTGGGCGATCGGGCCGGCGAGCCCGATGCCCGCGTTGTTGACCAGCACGTGGACCGCCCCGAAACGGTGCTCCGTTTCCTCGGCGGCGCGTTCCATCGCGTCCAGGTCGGTGACGTCGACCTGCATGGTGTCGATCGCGAGACCCTCGGCGCTGAACTCGGCGTCCGCCTCCTTCAGGTGTTCGGGACGTCGGCCGGTGGCCACGACCCGCATGCCCGCGCGGGCGAAGGCGCGGGCGATGCCCTTGCCGATGCCGCTGGAGCCGCCGGTGATGAAGGCGACCTTGCCGTTGACGTCCTGCATACAGCCTTCACGTCTCCTTGAGCTTGAACAGGCGGGCGGCGTTCTCCTTGAGGATCAGCGGCCGCACGTCCGATTTGAGATCGAGCTTCTCGAAGTCCCGCAGCCACCGGTCGGGCGTGATCACGGGGAAGTCCGAACCGAAGAGGACCTTCTCGCGGAGCAGGCTGTTGGCGTATTTCACCAGCTGTGGCGGGAAGTACTTCGGCGACCAGCCGGACAGGTCGATGTAGACCTGCGGCTTGTGGGTTGCGATCGACAACGCCTCGTCCTGCCAGGGCACGGAAGGGTGGGCGAGGATGATGTCCATGTCGGGGAAGTCCACGGCCACGTCGTCGATGTGCAGCGGGTTGGCGTACTTCAGCCGGATCCCGCCACCGCCGGGCGTCCCCGCGCCGACGCCAGTCTGCCCGGTGTGGAACAGCGCGATCAGGCCGTGCTCGGCGATCACCTCGTACAGCGGGTAGGCCGTCCGGTCGTCCGGGTAGAACTGCTGGACGCTCGGGTGGAACTTGAAGCCGCGCACGCCGTACTCGTCGATCAGCCTGCGCGCCTGGCGCACCCCGGCCGCGCCGCGGGCCGGGTCGATGCTCGCGAACGGGAGCAGCACGTCGGCGTGCTCGGCCGCGAGCTCGGCGATCTCCACGTTGTCCGGCTCCGGCTCCTCCCCGCTGCGCGCAATGCTGTCGACGGTGAACACGACCGCCGCCATCGATCGCTCGCGGTAGTAGTCCGCCAGCTCGGGCACGGTGTAGGTGGGCATCTCGCCGATGCCGAAGTACTCGCCCATGTCCTCGGCCCCGCCGCTGATGCGCGGCGCCGCGCGGAGCACCGACCGGTGCACGTGGGTGTGGACGTCGAACGCGACGATCGCCGCCGGGTCGATGCCGCCGGTCACGACCCCTCCTCGAGCTCGTCGACGTACCCCGCCTCGGTGTGCTCACGGACCTGCTCCGGAGTCACCCCGGGCGCACATTCCTTCAGCCGCAGCGTGCCGCCGGTGAAGTGGAACACCGCGAGGTCGGTGTAGACCCGGGTCACGACACGCCGGCCGGTGATCGGGAAGTCGCATTCCGCCACGAGCTTCGGGCGGCCCGTGCGATCGACGTGCTCCATGGCCACCCAGACCTCGCGCGCGCCGGCGACCAGGTCCATGGCCCCGCCGACGGCCGGGTTCTTGCCCGGCATGTACCAGTTGGCGAGGTCACCGTTGGCCGCCACCTGCAGCGCACCGAGGACGGTCACGTCGAGGTGCCCGCCGCGCACGATCGAGAACGACGTGGCCGAGTCGACGATGGCCGCTCCGCTGACCATGGTGACCGGCTGCTTGGCGGCGTCCGTCAGGTCAGGGTCCTCCTCGCCGGGCTCGGCCCTGGGTCCCATGCCGACGATGCCGTTCTCGACGTGCAGGAACACCTCGACGTCGGGGGCGAGGTACCTCGGTACTTCGAGCGGGATCCCGACCCCGAGGTTCACCACGAATCCGTCCTGCAGGTCCCGGGCGAGCCGCTCCGCGATCTCGTCTCGAGTGCGGCCACGCGGCGGCGCGCCAACGGTCTCGGTCATCGGCGGACCTCCGTGATCGTCGCGGGCTTCGTCATCTTGGCAGCTTGCGGCGACGTGCTCTGGGCGATCACGACGTCGTCGACGAAGACACTCGGCAGGTGGATGTCGTCGGGGTGCAACCCGCCCACCTCGACCAGCCGCTCGATCTCGGCGAACGTGTGCCGCCCCGACATGCCCGCCAGCGGGTTGAAGTTGCGGGCGGAGAGGTGAAACCGGAGGTTGCCCTTGCGGTCACCGAGTTGCGCCTTCACCAGCCCGAAGTCGGCGGTGATGCCGTACTCGAGCACATGCTCGCGGCCGTTGAGCTCGCGAGTCTCCTTCGGCGGTACGTGCGCGGCCGGGTTGCCGTCGGCGTACCGCAGCGGGAAAGTGCCGTCGGCCAGCATGGTGCCCGCCGAGGACGGGGTGTAGAACGCCGCGATCCCGGCGCCGCCGGCCCGCAGCCGCTCGGCGAGGGTTCCCTGCGGGATCAGTTCCAGCTCGATCGTGCCGGCGAAGTACGCGTCGTAGAACTCCTGAAGGATCGGGAACGACGCGGTGATCCGCCGGACCCGCCCTTCCACGACGAGCCGGCCGACGCCGGTGAAGTCGTTCCCCACGTTGTTGACGATCAGGTGCAGATCCCGGCGATCCAGGTCACACAGCGCGTCCAGCAGGGTGTCCGGCCGTCCCGAACTGCCGAATCCACCAACGGCGATGCAGGCTCCGGACGGCACGGCTGCCATGGCCGCCAGCACGTCCTCGCGATACTTGTCGATCACATCGC
The DNA here is from genome assembly GCA_048622955.1 of Actinomycetota bacterium. Classification (GTDB taxonomy): domain Bacteria; phylum Actinomycetota; class Actinomycetes; order Jiangellales; family Jiangellaceae; genus JBMCTR01. The sequence continues at coordinate 6,269 of JBMCTR010000035.1, read as the reverse complement.
TTCCTTCCGGATCCCCGGTGACGGTAAAGAGCGGTGACGGGCGCGGGCACCGGTTCTTCCGCACCGTGAAAGGACTGTGGTGCGCGCCACGCTCGGCGACGGATGGTGGAGTCGGCCGCCGGGCGCCCGGTTCGTCGGACGCTGCTCGCCACCGCCGGGTGCATCGGCTCCCGCCGTCCGCACCGAGAGGGGTCGACATGAGCATCACCACCCGCGCCGTGGTCTGCCGGGAGCCCGGAAAGCCCTGGGAGGTCACGGAGCTCGAGCTCGACGATCCGCAGGCCAACGAGGTGCGGATCAAGTTCCACGCCGCCGGGCTCTGCCACTCCGACGACCACATCCAGAAGGGGGACGCGCCGATGCGCATGCCCGTGGTCGGCGGCCACGAGGGTGCGGGGGTCGTCGACGCTGTCGGCGAGGGCGTGACCCGGGTCAGCGTCGGCGACCACGTGGTCTGCTCGTTCATCCCCGCCTGCGGCTCCTGCCGCTACTGCTCGACCGCGCGGCAGAACCTCTGCGACGCGGGCAAGAACGCCGCCACCGGGGAGTTCCCCAACGGCGGCTTCCGGTTCCACAAGGACGGGGAGGACTACGGCGGCCTGTGCGTGCTCGGCACGTTCTCCCAGTACGCCGTCGTCTCCGAGTTCTCCGCGATCAAGATCCCGGACGACATCCCGTTCGACGTCGCCTCGCTGGTCGGGTGCGGTGTGCCGACGGGCTGGGGCTCGGCGGTGCACGCCGCGGGCGTCCGTCCCGGCCAGACGGTCGTGATCTACGGATCCGGCGGGGTCGGCAGCAATGCCGTGCAAGGCGCCCGGTACGCCGGGGCGCAGCGAGTCGTGGTCGTGGACCCGGTGGCGTTCAAACGCGAGATGGCGATGAAGTTCGGGGCGACGGACACCTTCGCCGACGCCGCGGAAGCGCGCGAGTTCGTCGCCGCGGCCACCTGGGGTGAGCTCGCGGACCACGCCATCATCACCGTCGGCGTCCTGCACGACGAGGTCATCCACGACGCGATCGACGTCGTCGGCAAGGCCGGCCAGGTCACCATCACGGCTGTCGGCAACGGCCGTGTGAACGAGAACCCGGGCGCCCTCATCGGCTTCCAGCGGCGGATCCAGGGCTTCGTGTTCGGCGCCTGCAACCCGCTGCACGACGTCCCGCGGCTGCTCGAGCTCTACCGCTCCGGCGACCTCAAGCTCGACGAACTGATCACCCGCCGGTACCGGCTCGAGGACGTCAACCAGGGCTACCAGGACATGTTGGACGGCTTGAACATCCGCGGCGTGATCGTCCACGAGAACTGATTCACGCCCACCACCCGGAACCGGGAGGAGCGCCAGCCATGACGACACTCTCCGCAGAACCCGCCGCCGGCCCGTTGCTGGTCGACAACGCCCAGCTCATCGGCGGCGAGTGGGTTCCTGCCGCGAGCGGCGGGACCATCGACGTGATCAACCCCGCCACCCGCGCGCTGCTCGCCCGCGTCCCGCGCGGTGAGGCAGCCGACGTCGAGCTGGCGGTGCAAGCCGCCGAGCGGGCGTTCCCGGCGTGGCGCGACACCGACGCCACCACCCGCGGTCAGCTGATCTTCAAGTGGGCTGACCTGATCGACCAGCACGCCACCGAGCTGGACCAGCTCGAGTCGCAGGACGTTGGCCGTCCGCACTGGGGGCCGCCGCCGATGTCGCGGATCCTCCGGTTCATCGCCGGTCAGGCCGACAAGGTCAGCGGGCTGTCGCTGCCCACCTACTCCCCCGACGTCCTCGGCTTCACCCTGCGTGAGCCGTACGGCGTGGTGGGCAGCGTCATCCCGTGGAACGCCCCGGGCCCGATGTTCGTCAACGACGTCGGCGCGGCGATCGCGGCCGGCAACACGATCGTCATCAAGCCCGCCGAGGACTCGCCGCTGACCCCGCTGGCGCTGGCCAAGCTGGCGGTCGAGGCGGGCATCCCGCCGGGCGTGCTGAACGTGGTGACGGGGTACGGCCCCGAGGCGGGCGCCGCGATCCCGGCCCATCCGAAGATCCGTCGGATGAGCTTCACCGGCTCCCCGGAGACCGGTGAGAGCGTCATGGCGGCGTGTGCGGCCAACCTGACCCCGCTGCACCTGGAGCTCGGCGGCAAGTCGCCGCAGGTGGTGTTCGCCGACGCCGACCTCGCCGAAGCCGTGCCGGCCATGGTCGCCGGGATCACGCTCAACACCGGGCAGGTCTGCGCCGCCGGCTCCCGTGTGGTGGTCGAGCGCAGCATCCACCGCGAGCTGGTCGACCGGCTCCGCGAGCACATGTCGGAGGTGACGGTCGGCCCCTGGCATGAGAAGGTCCGGATGGGCCCGCTCATCAACGCCAAGCAGCACGACCGGGTGCTCGGCTACATCAAGCTCGGCCGCGAGGCCGGCGCCGACCTGGTCACCGGAGGCGGCGTGCCGGCCGGAGAGCAGTTCGAGAAGGGCTTCTTCGTCGAGCCGACGCTGTTCGACAACGTCTCGCCGGACATGCGCATCGCCCGCGAGGAGATCTTCGGGCCGGTGCTCTCGGTGCTTCCGGTGGACGACGAGACCGAGGCGGTGGAGGTCGCCAACGGCGTCGACTACGGGCTGGTGGCCTCGGTGTGGACCCGCGACATCGGCAAGGCGGTGCGGATGAGCCGGGCGCTGCAGGCCGGGCAGGTCGGCGTCAACAGCCCGCTCGGCTCGGGCGGTGTGATCGGCGGACCGTTCGGCGGCTACAAGCGCAGCGGCTTCGGCCGCACGATGGGCGCGGACGCGGTCCAGAACTACACGCACGTAAAGACGGTGTCGCTGCGCGGCACGAGCGCGGTCTGAGCCCGACGACGGAATCTCGAGGGAGAGGTCGACATCCAGATGAGCGTCACCACGCACGCCGCCATCGCCCGCGGGCCGCACATCGGCTGGGAGCTGACCGACCTGGAGCTGGACGACCCGAAGGAGCACGAGGTCCGCGTCAGATTCCACGCCTCCGGCCTGTGCCACTCCGACCACCACATCACCGCCGGGGACGCGCCCGTGCGGTTCCCGATGGTCGGCGGCCACGAGGGCGCGGGCGTGGTCGAGGCGGTCGGCCCGCACGTGCGCCGGGTCGCGCCGGGAGACCGGGTGATCTGCTCCTACATCCCCGCCTGCGGCTGGTGCCGCCCCTGCTCGACCGGCTACCAGAACATGTGCGTGAAGGGCCTGAACGCCGGCAGCGGGATGTTCCTGGACGGGACGTTCCGCTTCCACAAGGACGGTGAGGATCTCGGCGGCTTCTGCTCGCTGGGCACGTTCTCCGAGCGCGCCGTGGTGTCGGAGTGGGCCTGCGTGCCGCTGATCTACGACGACGTCCCGTTCGACGTGGCCGCGCTGGTCGGTTGCGGCGTGCCGACCGGCTGGGGCTCGGCCGTGTACGCCGCCGGTGTGCGCGCCGGCGACACCGTCGTGATCTACGGTGCCGGTGGCGTGGGCAGCAACACCGTGCAGGGCGCCCGCTACGCCGGGGCCAAGAACGTCGTCGTGGTCGACCCCGTGGAGTTCAAGCGCGACAACGCGTTGGCGTTCGGGGCGACCCACGCCTTCGCCGACGCCAAGGAGGCACACGACTTCGTCGCGGAGACCACCTGGGGTCAGCTTGCGGACCACGCCATCTGCACCCCCGCCGTGGTGACCGAGGAGATGGTCGCGGACGCCGTGCAGATCGTCGGCAAGGGCGGCAAGGTCACCATCACCGCGGTCGGCCACATCGACGAGAAGGCCGTGCACGTCCACGCGGGCATGCTGATCGGCTACCAGCGGCAGATCCGCGGGGCGCTGTTCGGCGGCTGCAACCCGCTGTACGACATCCCGAAGCTGCTGGGGCTCTACCGGTCCGGTGATCTCAAGCTGGATGAGCTGATCACCCGCCGCTACTCCCTCGACGAGGTCAACAAGGCCTACCAGGACCTGGTGGACGGCACGAACATCCGCGGCGTGATCATCCACGAGAACTGAGGAGGTTGCCGTGCCCAACGCGATCCTCGACCCCACCGGGCGCAGTCATGAGGCGCGTCAGGCCACTGCAGAGCTGGCCCCACGCCGGCCCGACCTGAAAGGCGCCCGGATCGGGCTGCTGGACAACACCAAGCACAACGCCGCTTTGCTGCTGCGCGAGATCGGCAAGCTGCTGGTCAGCGAGCACGGCGCAGCGGAAGTGACCGAGGTGCAGACGAAGAAGGTCTTTTCGCTGCCGGTCCCGGACGACGTCGTGACGACCTATGTGCGGGAGTGCGACGCGGTCGTGACCGGGGTCGGCGACTGCGGCTCGTGCAGCGCGGCCAGCACCGCGGACGGCATCGTCTTCGAGCGTTCCGGTCTGCCGGCCGCGGTGATCTGTACCGACGCCTTCGTCGTCACCGCGAACAAGATGGCCGAGATGCGCGGCGCGCCGGACTACTCGTACGTCGTCACCGAGCACCCGGTCGCGGTCCTGACCGAGGAACAGGTCCGGCAACGGGCCGAGAAGCTGCTCCCGGAGGTCGTGTCGCTGCTCACCGAACCGCCGGGGGACGCGCAGTGACGCAAGAAACGGCAGCGACCCGGGGCAACTCCGTTCTCGACCCCGACGCTGCGCGGGACGCCATCGAGCACTGCTACGAGCAAGGCTGGTCCGACGGGCTGCCGGTGGTTCCGGCCAGCCGGCCCATGGTGGAGGAGTTCCTCGACACCACCGACCGGAAGCCGGACGAGGTGATCGGCCGGCTGCCCCAGTTCGAACGCGAAGTGACGGTCGAAGTCGCGGCGATCAACGCGGTCATGGCCGGCTGCAAGCCCGAGTACTTCCCCGTGGTGCTGGCCGCGTGGGACGCGCTGATGCTGGAGCGGGCGACCGGCGGCGGTGGCTGGCAGTCGACCAGCGGCCCCGCACCGCTGATCGTGGTCAACGGCCCGGTGCGGGGCGAGCTCGGCTTCAACTCCACCGGCGGGGTCTTCGGGCCCGGATTCCGCGCCAACGCCACCGTGGCCCGGGCGATCGGTTTGATCGTCCGCAACGCGTTCGGCGTCCATCCGCACGAGCTGGAGCAGGCCACCCAGGGCCTGCCCGGGCGGTGGTCGATCTGCATCGGCGAGAACGAAGAGGAGAGCCCCTGGCCGTCACTGGCCAGCGAGGCCGGCATCCCCGACGGCAGCTCTGCCGTGTCGGCGACGCTGCTGCGGACCTGCGAGTTCGTCGACAACCGGCACACCAGCAGCGCGGAGCAGCTGCTCGGTGACTTCGCGGACACGATCGGCCGCTCCGGCGCCTGGATCTTCCGCAACGCCGCCGCCGGTGTGATCTTCTGCCCCGAGCACGCCCAGCTACTGGCCGACGCCGGCTACGACCGGGCAGCGGTCCGCGCCTGGCTCGCCGAGCACAGCGGACGTACGACCGGCCGGCTCGCGCTCGCCGGCAAGGACCAGTGCGACAAGGGACTGCGGCTGCCCGGCGACGGCGAGCCGGCGGGGGAGTTCCAGCGCATGCTCCCCGGCGCCGAGCCCAGCAACCTGCTCATCGCCGTCGCCGGCGCGCGCAACGCGGGGATCTCGATGGTCGTCCGGATCTTCGCCGACTGGTCCGGCAGTGCCGTCCCGGTCGCCGCCGGGTGAGCCGTACAAGGAGTGACGATGAGCGACCAGATTCGCGCCGCCGTGCAGGTCGGTCCGCGCGAGATCGAGATCCGCGAGTTCCCGCGGCCCGAGATCGGCCCGGACGACGGTCTGCTCCGGGTCGAGGCCAACGGCATCTGCGGCAGCGACCTTGAGGTCTACCGGGGCCACATGACCATGAACAAAGGGCCGTTCATTCCGGGCCACGAACCGATGGGCATCGTCGAAGAAGTCGGTGAGCGCGCCGCGCAGCGGTGGGGCGTCGAGCCGGGCGACCGGGTCGCGGTGGAGGTCATCGTGCCGTGCCGGGCCTGCCACACCTGCCTGACCGGGCAGTACCAGTCCTGCCCCAACCGCCGCTACGGCCATGGCGTCACCGGCCTGGAGGTCGAGCCCAGCCTGTGGGGCGGCCTCGCGGAGTACATGTACCTCTCGCCCACCTCGGTGCTCCACAAGATCGACAAGACGCTGCCCGCCGAGCTCGCCGTGATGTTCAACCCGCTCGGCGCCGGCGTCCGGTGGGCGTACCACCTCGGCGAGATCGGTCTCGGCGACACGGTGCTCGTCCTCGGCGCGGGCCAGCGGGGCCTCGCCTCGGTCGTCGCCGCCCGCGCCGCCGGCGCCGGAACGATCATCGTCACCGGCCTCG
>JBMCTR010000034.1:0-9891 GCA_048622955.1 Actinomycetota bacterium | reverse complement strand
GTGCGCGGCCGACGCCGAACCGACCGTGCGGGCGCTGCTCCCGCCGCTGCCCGTGGAGCTGGACGGCGATGTGGTTCGGGCGCTCGGGCTCGCTCGCACGCTGGATGAGCTGGCCCGGGATCCCGACCTGCTGCTGGAGCGGTTGGCGCAGGAATCCGTGGATCTCGGAGCCGAGCAGCTGGCCGCGATCTACGCCGCGCTGGTGTCGGCAGGGACGGACCCCACCGAGGTGGCCCCTCCGGCCATCCTCCGGGTGCCGGACGGCTTCCGTACCCGGCTCGCCCGGGCCGACGACGTCGTCGTCGCCGACGGGCCGCACTGGCTGCAGCTCGGGTTGCCCGCTGTGCTGCCGGGGCCGCCGGAGCTGGCGCAGCTGCTCGACGTCCCGCTCGCCGCCGAGGTGCATGACCCGTCCCCCAGCGGCGGAGGGGTCGAGACCGCGGTGCCGGACGTTGTCCGGCAGGTGATCCCCAACCCGCCGGCCAGGCCACCAGCCAGTTACTTCGAGCACGACGACCTGGTGGTGGCAGGTCGGTCGGTCCAGTGGTGGGTGGACCGGCACGGCATGGTGCATGCGGCGACGGCGGACGGCCTCGCCCGGGGCGTGGCGTGGGCCGCCGGCCAGTGGGACCAGCGGCTGGTGCTGGCCGAGGCGCTGCGCGAGCCGGACGCCGTCCCGGCGTTGCTCGCCGAGCGCGCCTACGGCGACCCCGGCGGGTGGACCGGGAGAGTGGAGTGAACCCGGGCTAGGCATCGGCGTGCCAGCGCTGCCAGTGCTCGGCGTGGGTGCGCATGTAGGCCCCCTCGTTGAAGTAGGTGTCGTAGTACTCGGTGTCGAGGTGCACTGCCTGGACGTAGCCGGTCAGGACGATGGTGGAGAACGTGGCGGGGAACCGGCCGTGGGTGTCGTAGACGTATTGGGCGACCTCGGCCAGGCAGGAGACGAACTCCTCGCTGTAGGGGGTGACGGTCTTCTTGATGCTGGCTGTGTCCTTCCAGGGGCCGGGCACCGCTGGGTCGTAGGCGCCGCCGGGCCCGAACTTGCGGGCGACGAAGGTCTCCACGGCGGTGCGCATGTCGGGGTAGTAGGGCGGGCACAGCGCCTCATAGATCCCGTCGAGGCCGACCGGGTTGGGCACGGTCCAGCGCTCGTCGCGGACGAACCGGAAGCCGAGCCCGTGGATCCCGTCGTCGGCGAAGGCTCCGAGGATGCTCCAGCGGTTGAGCCCGTTGAGGTAGAGCCCACCCAGGCCCATGGCCTGCATTGCGAGGACGATGTTGTGGCCCATGAACGCCAGTTCGGCACAGTTGCCCTCATAGGCCATCTGGTGGAGAACCGACAGCGGGATGCGTTTGGTGTCGTCGAGGAGCCCGCTGGCGATGAACGGCTCGAGGTTCCCGGCAGGACGGCCGGCGGCGTCGTCCATGAGCACGTTGCCGTTGCCGATGGCCATCGCCATCACCGCAAGAACCTGCTCGCTGGCGTCGGCGACCGGCATGAACAACGTCGACCCGGGGGTGTTGGCCATCCACAGGTTGGGCTCGAGCATGTGCGGCGGCGTGGCTGGCAGATCCAGACGCTCGTTCGACAGTTTCGTGGTGTGCTCGCGACATGTGGCCACGATCTGTTCGGTGGCGCCGGCGTCGTCGCCTCCGAGCTCGCTGATGCTGGTCGGGTGGGTGTCGCGGGTGTTCGTCACGTAGGTGCCCTCGTCGTCGGTGAAGAACAGCACCGGCGTGCCTATTCCGGCCGCGGTCGGAGCGGTACGGCCGGTGAACCGGTGCGTGTAGTGGGCGTGCTCGCGGGGCCGGTCTGGCCCGAACGGCACCCCGAAGTTCCAGCCGCTCACGCCTGTTGCCGCCGCAATCAACACCGCGCGCTCGAGCTCGGACAGCGGCTCGGGCGCATGGCGTGAGGTGAAGGCCAGCGGCCCGGACGGGATCTCCATCCCAAGGCCGAAGCGGCGTGCCCGCCGACCCATCATCGCTTCGAACAAGGGGAAGAAGAGCAGGTCGACCATCTGGTCGGTGTTGGTTGTCATGAGACACCTCCTGGAACATTTTTTGTGCCGATTGGGCGATTCCCGGACCGTAAACCCAGGTCAGGCGAGCAGGCGCAGAGGAAGGCCCGCGGCGTGCTCCTCGTTCGCCCGGCTGAGGTCCGTCGCGGCGAAGAACTGGTGGCACCGAAGGTGCTCCGGCGGCGGGCTCATGAGGTTGGCCCTCTCCTGTGCCGCTCTCGATCATGGATCTCGGGGCCCGGCCTCACGGCCGCGCCTGCAGCACGAGGTTGAAAGGCGTCTCCGCGGTGCGGTGCACCCTGGTGAACCCCGCCTGCGCGAGCACCTCGCGAAGGGCGGCTTCGCCGGCCTGGGCGCCGAGGGCAGGCCGGTTGCCCTGGGCGATGCCGTTTGGGATGCACACCAGGGTCGAGGCGGAGTAGAACAGCCGGCCGACGGTGGTGAGGTTGTCCTCGACGCGGTCGCCGGCCAGCGGTTCGATGAGCATGACCGAGCCGTCGGTGGCCAGCACCTCGCGGGCGCGCACCAGCGCACCGACCGGGTCGCCCATGTCGTGCAGGCAGTCGAAGAAGCACACGAGGTCGTAGTTGCGGTCCGGCAGCTCGGTCGCCGCCCGGGACTCGAAGCGGATGTTGTCGCTCACCTGGGCATCGGCGGCGCGCCGACGGGCGGTGCCGATCGATGCGTCGTGGGCGTCGAAGCCGTCGAACTGCGACGCCGGGTAGGCGCGAGCCATGACGATGGTGGAGGCGCCGTGGCCGCAGCCCACGTCGGCCACCCGGGCCCCGCGCCGGAGCTTGTCCTCGACGGCGTCGAGGGAGGGGACCCACTCGCGGGTGAGGAAGGCCTCATAGCTGGGACGGAAGAATTCCTCGGTGCCCGAGAACAACCTGGGGTCATGCTCGTGCCAGGGCACACCTTTGCCGGCGGTCACGTCGGCCGCTACCTGCCCGGCGGCCGACCAGATTCCGGCCATCGCGTCGCTCGCCCCGCCGAGATAGGTGGGGCCGGCGGTGTCGGCGAGCACGGCGGCGTGCTCGGGCGGCAGCCGGTACGTGTCAGTGTCGGTGTCGTAGTGGACGTAGCCGCTCGCGGCCTGCGCGCCGAGCCACTCGCGCACGTAGCGCGGGTGCGCCCCGGCCCGACCGGCAAGCTTGTCGGCGGTCAGCGGCTGCCCGTCCGCCATACAGGCGTACAGGCCGGCGTGGTGGCCGACGTAGACGGTGGCGCCGGCGAACACGGCGGCGATGTCACCGGCCACCTGCTCGACGAAAGCTTCGAGCTTGTCCGGGTCTAGCTCGGTGGCGTGGGTGGCCTCTTCAACGCTCACGGGTGATCCCTCCTCATGGTGCGGTCGGTGGTCTGCCGGCCTCGGTCCCCCATGTGGCACTGTGACCCGCGCCGCTTGCGCGGCGCTTGCGCCGCGCGAGCGCGCCTCCGCACCGCCTTGTCGAGCCGCTAGTGGCCGCCCTACGGTGAAGTTCTAAGGGAGACGTGGATGGACTTCCGGGTCTTGGGGCCGTTGGAGCTCAGCCGCGATGGCACACCGGTGCTGCTGAGCAGCCGGATGCAGCGGCGGCTGCTTGCGATGCTGCTCATCCACGCCGGGGGTCCGGTCAGCGCGGAACGTTTGATCGACGTGCTGTGGGCCGGTGAGCCGCCACCAAGCGCGTGGGGCGGACTGCAGACCTACGTGTCACGGCTGCGAGGCGCGCTCCTTGACGGCGATGAGATCGTCTCGGACGAGCACGGCTACCGACTGCGTGTCTCACATGGCCGCGTTGATGCGTGGCGGTTCGAGCGGCTGGTCGCCGCCGCGCGTGCCCATCTGCCGGAGAAGCCGGCAGAGGCGGCCTCGCGCTTCGCCGACGCGCTGGCGCTGTGGCGCGGGCCGGCGTACATCGAGTTCTCCGACGAGGATTTCGCGCGCGCCGAGGCCGTGCGGCTCGATGAGCTGCGGCTGGCGGCGACCGAGGAGGCGTTCGTGGCGCGGCTGTCCTGCGGTGACAGGTCGCTGATCGCCGACCTCGAGGCGTTCTTGATCGCTCATCCGCTGCGTGAGCAGCCGCACGCGCTGCTGATGACCGCGCTGGCGCGAGCCGGCCGCCAGAGCGAGGCGCTGGAGGTCTTCCAGCAGCTGCGCCGGCGGCTGGCCGACGAGCTCGGCCTCGAGCCCTCCCCGGCGCTGCACGAGGCCCAGGCCGAGGTGCTCCAACAGACGGCCGGCACCGTGCCGCAGCAGTCATCCGGCACAAGCTCGCCCGCCACCGCGACGGCAGTCGGCCGCAGCCAGCTAACGGGCAACCTGCCGCGGCCGGTGACGAGCTTCGTCGGTCGCCAGCACGAGCGCGACGCGGTGCGTCGCCTGCTCGGTCGGGGCCGCATGGTGACGCTCGTGGGCGTCGGCGGCGTCGGCAAGACACGCCTGGCGCTACAGGCGGTGGCGGACGTCGCCGCGCACTACTCCGACGGCGTATGGTGGTGCGAGCTCGCGCCGGCGGACCCCGAATCGGTTGGGCACACTGTCGCCACCGTCCTCGGCGTGCAGCCCCAGGCGCAGCGCAGCGTCGCCGACAGCATCAGCGACGCGCTCGCCGACAAGTCGCTGCTGCTCGTGCTGGACAACTGCGAGCACGTCGTTACGGCGACCGCCGAGCTCGCCGGACATCTCCAGCGCCGTTGTCCCGACATCACGTTGCTCGCCACGAGCCGGGAGCCGCTGACCGTGGACGGCGAGCAGGTGTGGCGGGTGCCCCCGCTGGAGCTGCCGCCGCAGGGCGGCGACCCCGGTGGCGAGCGCACAGCCTCCGCCCAGCTCTTCTGCGACCGGGCACGCAGCTTCGACGCCGACTTCTCCGTCGACGAGACGACTGAAGCGGCGGTGGCCGACATCTGCCGGCAGCTGGACGGCCTGCCGTTGGCGATCGAACTCGCCGCCGCACTCGTGCCGGGGCTGGAGCCCGCCGAGATCGCCCGCCGGCTCGGTGACCGGTTCCAGCTGCTCACCCACGGGCCCCGCACCGATCCCCGTCATCGCACCCTCGCCGCGGTCGTCCAGTGGTCCTACCAGCTGCTCACGACCGACGAGCAGCACCTGTTCGACCGGCTCGCGGTGTTTGCCGGTGGGTTTACGCTGCAGGCGGCCGAGGGGGTGTGCGCCGACGAGGAGGTGCCCGGCGAGCAGGTTGCGGGGCTGCTCGCCGGCCTGGTGAGCCGCTCCATGGTCAGCGTGGACCGCAGCGTCGCGCCTGCCCGCTATCACCTCCTGGAGACCTTGCGCCAGTACGCCGGGCAGCGGCTCGCCGAGCGCGGCGAACCCGCGGCGCTGCGTGCCCGGCACGCGTCATGGTTCACCGATCTTGCCGAGCAGGCGGACGCGCAGCTGCGCGGGCCCGGCGAGCCGGACACCGTGGCACAACTCGAGGCGGAACTCGCCAACCTGCGCGCCGCCCACCGCTGGGCGGTCGAGCACAACGATGCCGACTGCACCCTGCGGCTGGCCGCGGCACTGCACCTCTTCGCGTTCTACCGGCTGCGCGACGAGGTGTTCGTCTGGGCCGAGCAGGCCGCCGAGCTACCGGCCGCCGCCGGGCATCGCCTCGCGCCCATGGTCTGGGGCATCGCCGCGCTCGGCGCCACGAATCGCGGCGAGCTCGTCCGTGCCCGCACACTTGCTGACCGCGCCCTCGCCGCCGCGCCCGATCCGACCGCCCCTGGTCTGTACCCGGCTCTCTACGCGCTGGGCGCCGCGGACCTGTACGAGGGTCGGCTTGCCGACAGCCGGCACCGCCACCAGCAGGCGCACGAAGCGAGCAGACGGGCGGACGATGCGTACTGCTGCGGGCTTGCGCGGCTGCACGGGGTATTCCCGATTATCTACGACTCGGCGCGGGAGGACGGGCTGGACGCGGCCCTGGCGGCGCGCGCGACCGCAGAGGCGCTCGACAGCCCCCGCCAGCGGGGCTGGTCCCGGTACGCCCACGCCGAAGCCCTAGGCGACGACGACCCCGACGAGGCTCTACGGCTGCTCGACGAGGCTATGGCCTTGGCTGAACGCGTCGGCGATCGTCTGCTCCAGGGCGTCGTCCGCGTGGCGACCACCACGCTCGCGGCCCGACACCGCTCACCTCGAGAGGCGCTCGACTCGTTCGCTGACGTCATCCAGCACTGGCGGCGGGCCGGCGTCTGGACACACCAGTGGACAACCCTGCGCAACCTCGTGTGGGTCCTCGCCCACCTCCACGCCGACGAGCACGCCGCGTTGCTGTACGGCGCACAGCGCGCCGCCGGCAACGCCGCACGGACCTACGGCGCCGACGCCGAACGGCTGGCCGACGCGCGGCGAATGCTGGGCGCCCGCCTGGGCGAGGTCACTTTCGAAGCACTTGCCGACCAAGGCTCACAGCTCAGCGGCGGGCAAGCCGTGGACTTCGCCCTCGCCGGCATCGACCACACGCAAGGGACCACTCCGGCGAGTGCGTGAGGCTCGGCGCTGGTCGAACCGCGCTACTTGGTCTCCAGGTCGCGCTGCCGGAACAGCTGCAGGCCGAGGGCGACGAGCCCGGCGGCGAGCGCCGTGAGGACCAGCGGTGGTGTCCACGTGAGGTCCTCGAGCGGCACCCGGGCGATGTGCTCGAACGGCGACAGGTTGTGCACCCATTGCGGCAGGTCCATGATCGGCCCGAAGAAGCCGATGATCAACGCGAACCCGAGAACCGCCCACGTAGCGCCGATTGCGCGCGGCAGGGCGCCGAACAACAGCGCTGCCGCGCCCAGGAGCACCAGGACGGCCGGAGCATAGACCAGGTGCGCCGCCGCCACGTCCCAGGCATACGCGGCGTCGCCGACAGAGACGGCCGTGGCGCCGCCGAGGGCGAGGCCGGCGAGGAGCAGCAGCCCGACGGCGCCGAGCGCCAGCACGCCGAGGTAGCTGCCTAGCCAGGCGGAGCGGCCGGTCGCCGTCGCGAGCACCGGCTCGGCCCGGCCCTTCGTCTCCTCGGCCCGGAACGCCTGCACACCGAGGATCACGAAGATGCCGACGAGCAGCGCGTCGAACAGCGCCATCACGCTGAGGTAGCCGTCGAACAGGTTGCCGGCGTCGCCGCCGAGGACCGCGACCATCTCCTCGGGCATGTCCTCGTACGCCTCGAGGACCGGCTCGGTGAGCGCGCCGTAGATCAGCCCGACCGCGGCGAGGGCGGAGCCCCAACCGATCAGGCTGGCGCGCTGCAACCGGAACGCCAGTGTGCCCGGAGACCTGAGCCAGGACGCCGCCGACGAACGCCCGCCTCGCGCTGCCACCAGGCCGGCGCCGACGTCACGGCGGGTCGACAGCGCGTAGCCCACCGCTGCCATCGCGGCCGTGAAGCCGACGGAGAGCAGCAGCGGCCACCACCGGCCGTCCACGTACGCGCGGGTCTGCTGGGACCAGGCGATGGGCGAGAACCAGGACAGCGCGCTGCCGCCCTCGGCGAGCATGTCGCCCGCGGCACGGATCACGTAGGCGGCGCCGAGTGCGGCCCCCGCGATGCCGGAGGCCGCTCGCGAGTACTCCGTGACCTGGACCGTCAGCGCAGCGATGCCGGCGAACGCCAGGCCCGCCGCACCGACGGCGGCGCCGAACAGCAGCGCGTCGCCGGTGTCGAGGCCGGCTGCGGCCACCGCTGCGGCGATGAGCCACCCCAGCAGCGCGTTCGCCCCGACCGCCACGATCAGGGTCGCGGTCAGGGGCGCGTGCCGTCCCACGACACTGGCGCGGACGAGCTCCGCCCGCCCGGTCTGCTCTTCGACCCGGGTGTGCCGGGAGACGAGCAGGATGTTCATCAGCGCGGCTGCGAGGAGGAAGTACAGCCCGTAGACGCCGACGACGACCCGCTCGATGGTGGGGTCGCCGAGCCCGTGGCCGGGTCCGGCGAGCAAGGCGCCCACCGGCCCGTCGACGAGCTGGGTCACCGCCTGCAGGTCCTCGTCCGTCTCGTAGAGCTGCGGCAGCGCCGCCGCGTAGTAGAACACGAAGAACGTGATGCCGAGCAGCCAGGCGGGCAGCTTGATCCGGTCCCGACGGAGGACGAACCTGATCAGGTTTCCGGTGCCGGCGAGTGTCGTGCCGCCGGAGCCCGGCTTCGCCTCCCGCGCCGGAGCCGGTGCGACGGTCGTGGTCATCGCGTCCCCCCGTCGCTGTCGCCGGCCGCGCTGAGCTCGTCGCCGTAGTGGCGGAGCATGAGCTCCTCGAGCGTGGGCGGGTGGCTGGTGAGGCTGCGGATGCCGAAGGTGGTCAGCCGCTTGATGGCCGCGTCCAGGTGCTCGCCGTCCACGGCGAACCGGACCCGGCCGTCCTGGGTCTCCACGTCGTGGACGCCGGTGAGGTCGGCGAGCCCTGTCACCGGCTCGGTGGTGTGCGCCTCGATGGTGGTACGGGTGAGGTGGCGCATGTCGGTGAGCGTGCCGGTCTGCACGATCCTGCCCAGCCGAATGATGCTGATCGTGTCGGCCAGCTTCTCGACCTGCGCCAGGATGTGACTGGACAGCAGCACGGTCCGGCCTTCGGCCCGCATGCGGTTGATGACGTCCTGGAACACGACCTCCATGAGCGGGTCGAGGCCCGCGGTGGGCTCGTCGAGCAGCAGCAACTCGGCGTCCGACGCGAGCGCCGCGACGATGGCGACCTTCTGCCGGTTCCCCTTGGAGTAGGTGCGTCCCTTCTTCGTCGGGTCGAGGTCGAACCGCTCGATGAGCTCCTCGCGCCTGGTCTTGTTCAGCCCGCCGCGCAGGCGGCCGAGCAGGTCGATGATCTCCCCTCCGGTGAGGTTGGGCCACAGTTCGACGTCTCCGGGCACGTAGGCCAGCCGCCGGTGCAGCGCGACGGCGTCCCGCCACGGGTCCCCGCCGAGCAGGCTCGCCGTCCCGGAGTCGGCGCGGAGCAGCCCCAGCAGCACCCGGATCGTGGTCGACTTCCCCGCCCCGTTGGGCCCGAGGAAGCCATGGACCTCGCCGGCCTCCACCGTCAGGTCCAGCCCATCCAGGGCACGGACGGGGCCGAACGTCTTGACCAGTCCGGAGGTCGCGATCACGGTTGTCATGGCGAGGAAGCTATCATGCTGTTCAGCAAATTGTGAAGCAACTTACGTGTGTTTAATCCTTGCCCGGCAGGTTACCCTCGCGAATATGCGGAGTAGGCGCGACCGGAAGCGCGATGCGCCTACGGTCGAGGCGCTGGACGTCGACGGCGTCCGGACACTGGCGATCGTCACCGTGCTGTGGGCGGTGGCGTTCGTCGCGCTCGCCTTCCAGCGGGCTGCGCTGAACGACGCGGGCCTCGGCTGGTGGCTGTGGACCTGCCTTGCCGGCGTGGGCCTCGGACTCCTCGGGCTCGAGTACTGCCGCAAGCGGCGGGACGCGATCGCCGACAAGGAACTGCGCGAGGAGGCGGACGCGGATCTGCAGAGCAACTGGCCGGACACCGAGCAGGCGGAGGGCGTCGCCGGCGAGGACCCGTTGCGGGCGGACGCGCATGCCGCTGATCCGCAGATGGACTTCTATCCCGCCGCAGCGCCGCTTCCCGAGCGGCCGGTTCACGCCGAGCCCGCTGACCACTTCGGCTACGGCGCTGGTGAGGAGGACCAGCCGATGCACCACCCTGATGACGAGCAGCAGCACAGGGAAGGACGGCCGCCGCCCGGCTACGTGACCACCGGAGACCTGCCGGTGGTGGAGCCGCAGCAGCCCTCGGCACCGCCGGCTCCGCCACCTCCACCGGCGCCACCTGCGCAGCCGCCGCGCGCCGAGCCGGCACCCGGACCCGGCCCGCAGCACTGGAATGATCAGCAGTGGCCCCCGCCGGCGGCACCGGAGCCGGAAGGGCCGGGGGGCA
>JBMCTR010000033.1:0-10132 GCA_048622955.1 Actinomycetota bacterium | reverse complement strand
GCCCGGGATCGACCAGCGCAATCCCGATGCCGCCGCAGATCATCAGCAACACGAGATCGCTCCAGCGGTGGGCCGCGATCCCGATGCCCATCAGCGCGAGGAAACTCAACATGGTGCCGGCCGCGATGGCGAACCGGTCGCCCAAGCGGTCCGCCAACCGGCCGGTCAGCGGCCCCGCCAGCGCGCTGACGACGAACAGCACGGCGACGATCAGACCGAGGGCCGACTCGGTCAGGCCGAGCTCGGCGCGTACCTGGGTGCCCAGCGCCCCCACCATGAACGCAGGCAGGGCGGGGACGACGAGCCCAATGCCGACGGTGATGAATGCCCGAGTCGAGCCGGCCTCGGTCTTTGCAGGTTCAGTCAACGCGTGGTCCTCCGCCGAGGCCGCGCAACCGCTTGGCTATCTTGGTGACCTCGTCAAGCTCGCTGGACGCAACCTCGAGGATGAACCGCTCCGCCTCATCGACATCCGGACACAACGGGGGGACGTCGTTGAGCGCCAGGAAGGTACGTATCGCCACCCAGGCGAGCCGCTCGTTCCCGTCCAGCAGCGGATGGTTGCGTATGATCGAGTGGCCCAGGGCGGCCGCCTTGATCCAGATATCCGGGTAGGCGTCCGCGCCGAACACGCTCGCCTGAGGCCTGGAAGCCGCCGACTCCAGCAACCCGTAGTCGCGAACGAGCGGCTGTGCCCCAGTCGCGTTGACGGCGATCACGAGCAGGTCCTCGGCCGTGAGGAACTCGCTCATGCGAGGCGCCGCAGCAGTTCGGCGTCCTCCTGCGCGATCCGCCTACTGATGGCGTCCACCTCGCTCGCCCGCTGATGCCGTGCCACGTACTCCTCGACTGCCAGAATCAAGGTCTGCGTGATGCTGCGACGCTCGGCCGCGGCGATCTTCCGCACTTGTTCGTGCAGCTCCGCAGGTAGGTCGAAGGTCGTCGCCATACCTTGACAGTACCATGATTTCTATACCATTTCTATGGCCACTCATCGTCTGTCCTAGGGGCGGCCGGTCACGCTAACCTTGTCGGTCACTAGTTCGTGTGCGCCGCGATTCGCATGCGGTGCCCGATGATGGGAGACGACCGCGACGGAGCAGTTGACGGCACCCTGGCAGGCTTCCTCGTCCAGGCTGGTCGGCCGAGGTGGTGAGTTGGACCGGCTGCGCCGGCTGCTGGACGGCATGGAGCGAACGAGCACCGGGCGGATGGTGCTCGTCCACGGCGAGGCCGGAGTCGGCAAGACGCGGCTGGTCCGGGAGGCCACCGCGGTGGCGCGGCGAGCCGGCATCAGCGTGTTCTTCGGCCGGGCGGTGCCGTCCGGCGAGGCGTACCGCCCGCTTGCCGAGGCGCTCAGCGCAGCGCTGCGGGGGTGCCCGCTCCCTCGGGGGGACAACGGCCTTCGACCGTACCTGCCGGCACTGTCCGCGCTGCTCCCCGACATCGGCTTCGAGGGCCAGCCCGACTCGCGCGGCGGGGCTGTCCTGGGCGAGGCGATCCTGCGTCTGGTGACCGCGCTCGCCGGCCCGCGCGGCGCCATGATGGTGCTCGAGGACCTGCACTGGGCTGACCCGGACTCTCTCAGCGTGCTGAGCTATCTGGGCGATGCCGCGAGCACCTCTCCGGTGGTGGTCGTCGCGACCGCCCGGGCGGAGCCGGACCCGCCGCACCAACTGCTCGATATTGCTCTGGCCTGCCAGGCCGACGTCATCCCGCTGGACCGGCTGGGCTCGAGGGACGTCCGCCGGGTGGTGGAGTCCTGCTTGTCGGCGGCCCCGCCGGACGAACTGGTGGAGTTCGTCATCGAGCATGCCGACGGGTTGCCGTTCCTGGTCGAGGAGTTGCTCACCGGGCTGGCCGCGGTCGGCGCGCTGGCCCCGGACGGGACCCTGACCGGCCCGCTGACGGCCAACGTGCCGCGCACGTTCGCGGCCACGGTACGTCGGCGGCTGGCCGACCTGGACCCGAATGCGCGCTCGGTGGTGGAGGCCGCCGCGGTGCTCGGCCGCCGGTTCGACTGGCGGCTGATCCCGGAGATCACCGGGCTGGGTGAGCAGGTGGTGATGGCGGGGCTGCGGTCCGCGGTCGCCACCGGCCTCATTGCGGTGCACGCCACCGACAGCGACACGTTCCGGTTCCGGCACACGTTGACCTGCGAAGCGGTGCGTACAGACCTGCTGCCTCCAGAGCACCGGGCACTCTCCCGATCCGCCGCCGCGGCCGTCGAGCGGCGCAATCCGGTGGCCGGGGATCTGGCCGCGGAGCTGTGGATGGCGGCAGGGGAGGACGCCCGGGCCTCCGAGCTGTACCTGTCCGCCGGAAGGCAGGCGCGCCGCCGCGGCGCGCTGCACACCGCGGACGTCCAGCTGACCCGCGCCGCGAGCCTCGCCGCGAGCAATCCGGCACTGCGCCGGGATGCGGAGGCGGTGCTCCTCGAGGTGCTGGCCGATGCCGGCGACACCGACCGGGCGCTGGCACTGGGAGAGCGGCTGCTGGAACGCGGCGAGACCTGGGTCCGACTGACGCTGGCCGAGGTGGCGGCCGACGCCGGCCGGTGGGATGTCGCCGCCTCCCGGCTCTCCGCGCTGCCGGACACCGACGATCCGCGCGCCGGTGTGCTGGCCGCCCGGCTGGCGCACGAACGCGGCCGGCCGGACGACGCGCGCGGTCTCGCCGAGCAAGCGCTCACCAAGGCCATGGAGCGTGACCAGTGGTCGGTGGCCTGCCAGGCACTGGAAGCGATTGGCCGCACCGCGCGGGTGACCGACCTCGAGGCGGCTCGGGACGCGTTCCTGGCCGCCGAGCGGCTGGCGATCGACCACGACCTGCCGCTGGAACGTGTCTCCGCGCTGCACGAGCTCGGCACCGTGGACCTGCTGCTGGACGGCTCCACAGGCCGGCTGGAACAGGCCCGGGCGCTCGCTCTGGACGCAGGCGCGCTGAGCCTGGCGGCCACGGTCGACGTGCAGATCGCAGCCAGCCTGCTGCACGGGGACGCGGACGCCGCGCTGGTGCACGCCGAGCGCAGTGCGGAGCACGCCCGTCGGCTGCGGATGGACCAGCTGCAGGCCACTGCCCTGTTCTTCCAGGCCGCCGCCCACGCCCACCTGCGCAACACGCCGGCCATGGAGCGCTGCGTGGCCGAAGCTCGCCGGCTCGCGCCGGACGACCTCGACGTGAACGCCGGCATCTGGGGCGCGGTCTACGCGCACGTTGCGCTGCTCGACGACGACCGCGGCCGGCTGGCCGGATGCCTGGACCGCGCCATCGATTTCATGCGTCGCAGCCCGACCACGGCGCCGGCGCCCACCTACGGGCTGTGGGCGCTGGTGCGCACCCTGGACGACGTGGAAGGCGAGCAGGCCAGAGCCGAGGCCCGCCCATCCGGGGTGAACTGGGAGAACCGCGCGCTGCTCGGCTACGCCGACGCGGTCGACGCCGGTCGCCGGGGTCGGCCGTCCGAGGCCGAGCGGTTGCTCGCCACCGCCGATACCGCCATGGGCGCCCGGCCCTGGTGGCGGCACCGAATCCGGCTGCTGATTGCGGACGAGGCGCTCGCCGGCGGCTGGGGGGACCCGATCGGGTGGGCGCGGGAGGCGTTGGCGGCGTTCGTCCGGCGCGGCGACGACCGCCTGGCCACCCGTTGCCGGGAGACGCTGCGGCGGGCCGGCGTCCCGGTGCCGCGGCACGGCCGGGGTGACACCGCGGTACCGGCCCGGCTCCGCAGTCGCGGAGTGACCAGCCGGGAGATGGACGTCCTGCAGTTGGTCTCGGAGGGGCTGACCAACGCCGCGATCGCCGAACGGTTGGTGCTCTCACCCCGCACGGTCGAGACGCACGTGGCCAACCTGGTCGCCAAGACGAACGTGGCGGGACGCAGCGACCTGACCCGGCTTGTTAAGTCCGGGGCCGCGGCCGACTAACTCAGGGCGCCGCTGTCTACCCGCTGGCACGGCCGGTAGGTAATACTCCCCGCAGAACGGTGTCCGCGCAGGTCATGGCGCAGACCGAGCAACGGTGGGGGGACGGGGACTGCTCGGGCGGGCGGCCCGTGTCGGTCGGGGTCTGTCCTCGGATCGCGGGGGCGTCCGAGGACAGACCCTGACGAGCCCCATTCGTGCGGCTTTCCTGCTGCATGGGCCCATGGAAGATCACATGGCGGTGGCGGTGGGATTCGAACCCACGGAGGAGTTGCCCCCTCACGCGCTTTCGAGGCGCGCTCCTTAGGCCGCTCGGACACGCCACCGCAGGCGAGGGTACCGGAGCGGGCAGCCGGAGAGGTAACCGGTTCAGCGCCCCCGTTGCGCGGCGAAGAACAGCCGCAGCAGCTCTGCGCACTCGTCGGCGAGCACGCCGCCGATCACCTCGGGCCGGTGGTTCATCCGCCGGTCGCGCACCAGGTCCCACACCGAGCCCGCGGCACCGGCCTTCGGGTCGGCCGCCCCGTACACCAACCGGTCCACCCGCGCCTGCCCGAGTGCCCCCGCGCACATCGCGCACGGTTCCAGCGTCACCACCAGCGTGCATCCGTCCAGCCGCCACGTTCCCCGCTCAGCCGCGGCCGCGCGCAGCGCCACGATCTCGGCGTGCGCCGTCGGATCGCCCACCGCCTCCCGTTGGTTCCGGCCGCGGCCCAGAACGTCCCCGGACGGCCCCAGGACCACGGCGCCCACAGGCACGTCCCCGGTCGACAGCGCCTGCTCCGCCTCGCCCAGGGCGAGCCGCATGGCATCCTCGTACCGCGCGGCCGGCCCGCCGCCTGCCACCGGCCCGCTCACTCCTCGGCCACGTCCAGCGCCGCCTCGTACTCCTGGGTGAAGCCCATCTGGTCGGCCAACTCGCCCAGCATGTCCTCCGGGTACCAGTCGATCTCGTCGCAGACCGCAGCGACCGTCATCGACGTGACACCGAAGTCCGCGAAGATCCCGAGGTCGCCGGCCGGCTGCACCTGCTCCTCCTCCTCGGGCATCGGCAGGCCGAGCCGCTGCAGGACCACTCGCGCAAGCGGCCAGTCGGTTGCGGCGGTCACGTCCGAGAGCAAGTAGCGCACATCGTCGTCGAACACCCGGACCGCGACGAAGAAGTCGTCATCGACCGAGATCAGGCCCAGCCCGCCGCGCGCGGCCGGCCGCCGCCGCAACACGTCCACCAGCCCGTCGAGATCCCCCGCCAGATCCTCCGGCAGCGGCTCGACGCGCCACTCGTCCGCCTCCTGGTACACGGCCAGCACGAAGTCGATTCCGGCGTCGCCCACGCGTGGATCGCCCTCCTCGGACGCAGCAGGTCACGGGGCCGGTTGTGGCCGCGTCAGGAGAATCGTCCCCTACTAAGTGATCCCGACGCCAGTAGTAATCAGCGCGCAAACCGGAGTCAATCCACAACGCATGACGCTGTGGATTGGCATATCAGCGGCGCAATCGGGTCCGAAGATGCACCGAGCGCTCGCGCTCCGGCGTCGCGCGGGCGAGCAACGCACGCGCCTCAGCCAGTTCCCGCAGAAACACCGCCCGCTGGCGAAGCCGTTCCGGGTCGGCGACTGGTTGGACTAACGCGGAATCCGCGTCAGGTTCCGGGTCGGAGACGGAACCGTCCGGCATGACCCCTCCTCGCGACGAAAGTCGCACGAATAACCATGCGCAATTCGGACGCTAGCACTGCGGCCGTTGCCAGTCGAGCAGTGGCCCCCACCCAGATCAGGAATGTCACGGCGCCACGGTCGGGCCGCTCCGTTGCGCCGGCGCATCGTCGCGGTAGGTTCCGGGCATGCGCCTGCACGAAGCCGATCATCCTCTCGTCGCCCACAAGCTGACCGTCCTCAGGGACAAGACAACCGACTCCCAGACGTTCCGCCGGCTCGCCGACGAGCTCGTCACACTGCTCGCCTACGAGGCCACGCGCGATGCCCGGGTCACTCCCGTGCAGGTCGAGACGCCGGTCGCGCCGGCGTCCGGGGTACGGCTCTCGCCGCCCAAACCGCTCGTCGTGCCGATCCTGCGGGCCGGGCTCGGCATGCTCGAAGGCATGACGCGGCTGCTGCCCACCGCCGAGGTCGGCTTCCTCGGCATGATCCGGGACGAGGAGACGCTGCAGGCCACGACGTACGCCACCCGGCTGCCGGACGACCTCACCGGACGCCAGTGCTACGTCCTCGACCCGATGCTCGCCACCGGCGGCACGCTCGCCGCGGCCATCGAGTACGTCGCCGAGCGCGGCGCCGAGGAGATCACGGCGGTGTGCCTGCTCGCCGCCCCCGAGGGCATCTCCCACGTCGAGGCCGAGACCACGCGTCTGCGGGCGGCTGTCACCGTCGTCACCGCAGGGGTGGACGAGCGGCTCAACGACGTCGGGTACATCGTCCCCGGCCTCGGCGACGCAGGCGACCGGCTCTACGGCGTGGCCGACTGACCGCCGCGCCGCCCTGTCTCACAGGTTCTTCAGCGCCGTCACCAGCTTGGTCAGCGACTCCTTGGCGTCGCCGAACAACAGCGTCGTCTTCGGGTCGAAGAGCAGTTCGTTCTCGACGCCGGAGAAGCCCGGCCGCATCGACCGCTTGAGGAACACCACGGAGCGAGCCTGGTCGACATCCAGGATCGGCATCCCGTAGATCGGCGACTCCGGGTTCGTCCGCGCCGCCGGGTTCACCACGTCGTTGGCGCCGACCACCAGCGCGACGTCCGCCGTCCGGAGCTCCGGGTTGGCCGACTCCATCTCCTTCAGCCGCTCGTACGGGACGTTGGCCTCGGCGAGCAGGACGTTCATGTGGCCGGGCATCCGTCCGGCCACCGGGTGGATGGCGTACGACACGTCGACACCGCGGCTGTCCAGCAGGTCGGCCAGCTCCTGGACGGTGTGCTGCGCCTGCGCCACCGCCAGGCCGTACCCCGGCACGATCACGACCTTGCTGGCGTAGCCGAGCAGGATCGCGACGTCCTCGGGCCCGGCGGAGCGGACGGGACGCGCCTCGGCTCCCCCGGGGCCCGCGGCGGCGCCCGCGCGGAACGCCCCGAACAGGACGCCGGCAACCGAGCGGCCCATCGCGGCAGCCATCAGCCGGGTGAGGATCGTGCCGGACGCGCCGACCAGCGTGCCGCCGATGAGCAGCAGCGCGTTGCCCAGCACGTAGCCGCCCGCGGCGACTGCCAGGCCGGTCATCGCGTTCAGCAGCGAGATGGCGATGGGCACGTCCGCGCCGCCCACGGGCAGCACGAGCAGCACGCCGACGCCGAGCGAGACCAACGCGAGCACGGCAGCCAGGCCCAGACTGTCGCCGTCGATCGCGTAGAGCCAGACCAGCAGCGCCGCCGTCACGGCCAGCGACCCGCCGAACAGCACCGGAGCCCCGGGCAGCACGACCGGGCGCCCGGTCATCAGCTCCTGCAGCTTCAGGTAGGTCACGGCCGAGCCGCTGAAAGCGATGCTCCCCACCGCCACCGTCAGGACGGCGGCCGCGAGCGGCACCACCGGTGCGGCCGGCTCCAGCTCGAGGTACGCGACGAGGGCCGCGGCACCGCCGCCGACGCCGTTGAACAGCGCCACGAGCTGCGGCATCGCCGTCATCGCCACGCCGCGGGCGACCGGAACGCCGATCGCCACGCCCACGGCGATCGCGATCAGGATCCACGGCAGGTTGTCGAGCTCGTAGACGATGAACGTCACGACCATCGCGATCAGCGCGCCGAGCGCGCCGAGCCCCGTGCCCGCCCGCGCGGTCTTCGGCCCGGACAGGCCCTTGAGCGAGAGGACGAAGCACACGGCGGCGACGAGGTAGAGCACCTGCGCCCAGACGGGGATCACTGCCTGCCCCCTACCTTGAACATCTCGAGCATCCGGTCGGTGACGACGAAGCCGCCCACCAGGTTCAGCGTGGCCAGCACGACGGCGGCCAGGCCGATCCCCAGCTCCAACCCGGTCTCCGCCCGCCCGGCCACGATCACCGCGCCGACCAGGATGATGCCGTGGATGGCGTTCGCGCCCGACATCAGCGGGGTGTGCAGCGTGCTCGACACCTTGGAGACCACCTCGTACCCGGTGAACACCGCGAGCACGAAGATGGTCAGCAGGGCGATCGACGGGTCCATCTACGCGTCGTCCTCTCCCAACAACCGGCGGGTCTGTTCGTGCCGGACGGTACCGTCCCGGGTCACGCAGGCACCGTCGACGATCTCGTCGTCGAAGTCGGGCGTGACCTGCCCCTCCGAGGTCATCAGGAGCAGCAGTTCGACCACGTTGGCGGCGTACAGCCGGCTCGCGTGCACCGGCAGCTGGCTGGGGACGTTGCTGCCGCCCCACATCCGGACACCGCCGACCATGACCTCCTCGCCGGGGACGGAGCCCTCGACGTTGCCGCCGGAGTCGGCGGCCAGGTCGACCACGACGGAGCCCGGCGCCATCCCCTCCACGGCCGAGCGCTCGACCAGCAGCGGCGCCGGCCGTCCAGGGACAGCGGCCGTCGTGACCAGGACGTCGGACTTCGCCACGTGCGGGGCGAGCAGCTCGCGCTGCTTCCGGGCGCGCTCCTCGTCCATCTCGCGGGCGTACCCGCCGGCGCCCTCCAGCGTGGGCAGCTCGAGCTCGATGAACTGCGCGCCGAGGCTGCGCACCTCTTCACCTGCCGCGGACCGGACGTCGTACGCCGCAACCCGGGCACCGAGCCGGCGAGCGGTGGCGATCGCCTGCAGCCCGGCGACGCCCGCGCCGAGCACGAGCACGCTCGCCGGCGGGACGGTGCCCGCCGCGGTCATGAACAGCGGAAAGAACTTCGGCAGCTTCTCGGCGGCCACGAGGACCGCCCGGTAGCCCGCGACCAGCGCCTGGGAGGACAGCGCGTCCATCGCCTGCGCCCT
This sequence comes from Actinomycetota bacterium, assembly GCA_048622955.1. Taxonomy (GTDB): domain Bacteria; phylum Actinomycetota; class Actinomycetes; order Jiangellales; family Jiangellaceae; genus JBMCTR01. Next base: position 1,286 of record JBMCTR010000033.1, on the reverse strand, counting down.
GGAGATCCGGGGGATCAGCTCCATGGAGAACGACGTGACCTTCGCGTCCTTGAACGCGCGCACCAGGTCGAGTTCCTGGTGGACGGGGAGGAACGAGATGGTCAGCGCGTCCGCCTTGAGGTTGCGGATGCGATCAACGGGCAGCGGCTGCACCGACAGCACGACGTCGGCGCCCTCGAGCGGATCCGATGTGACCGTCGCGCCGGCGGCCTCGTACGCCTCGTCGGATAGGAGCGAGTGCTCCCCCGCTCCGGCTTCCACGGTGACGTCGAGGCCGGCGTCCGTGAGCCGGCCCACCAGGTCGGGAACGAGGGCAACCCGGCGTTCCCCGGGCGCCTCCTCCTTGATTACAGCGACCTTCATCAGCTTGGCACCCTACCGCTCATTGGGCTGATCAGCGCCCGTGAGGTCCCTCACACGGCGCAGCACCCAACCCTACCGAGAGGGGCGGCGCACGGACGCGGCGGTGCTCAGCCCGGCGCGCCGGACGCATCACGTGCTCGAGACGAGCGCCGGGCATTGATTGCGAGCAGCGTGGCCGCACCGGCCACCGCGGCAACGAGGGAGCCGCCGAGCACGCCGACCTTGGCGTCCGCGGCGAGCTGGCTGCCCTCCGGGAAGGCGAGGCCGGTGATGAACAGCGACACGGTGAATCCGATGCCGGCCACCATCGCGAGGCCGGATACCATCGGCCAGTCGAGGCCGTTGGGCAGGCTGCCCAGCCCGAGCCGGACGGCGAGCCACGCGGCCGCCGTGATGCCGACGGCCTTGCCCACCACCAGGCCGACCGTGACACCCCAGGCCACCGGCGAGGCGAGCGCCTCGCCGAGGACCCCGCCGCGCAGGTCGATGCCGGCATTGGCGAACGCGAAGACCGGCAGCACAACGTAGGCGCTCCACGGGTGTAGTGCGTGCTCGAGCCGTTCTGCCACCGGGATCGACTCACCGAGGAGGAACCGGGAGCGCCGCACGTCCTCGGCGTCCAACTGTTCGGGTGCGTGCCGCCGGAGGTAGGCCCGCGCCTGGTTCTGGTCGAGCAGCGGCACGGCCGGCGCCAGCAGCCCCATGAGCACTCCGGCGATCGTCGCGTGGACGCCTGACTGGTAGGTGGCCAGCCACACCAGGATGCCGAGCACGACGTAGACCGACAGCGACCACACCCGTATCCGCCGCAGCCAGAGCGTGGCACCGATGCCGATGGCGGCGATGGTCAGCCAGGGCAGCGACACATCCGCGGTGTAGAACAGGGCGATCACCGTGATCGCGCCGATGTCGTCCACGATCGC
>JBMCTR010000032.1:0-10136 GCA_048622955.1 Actinomycetota bacterium | reverse complement strand
GCTCCCGCAGGAACACCACGGCCAGCAGCGCCACCCACACGACCAGCGTCTTGTGAATGAACGCCGCCTCGGTCGCCGCAGCGCGCGCCAGCCCCTCGAAGAACAGCACGAACGGCACGCTGCCTCCGACCACCGCGACGACCAGCAGCCCGGCCCGCTCGGCGGGCGACGCCCGCCGCGACCCCGCTTTCGGCGCATCCTGCTGCTCCGGCCGCCGCCCGGCTGCGACCACCGCCAGCGCGCCCAGGAGCACGGCCGCGGCCACCCCGTTCTTCACCGTCGTGTACACGGTCGCGTCCGGGAACGCGGCCACGGCGAAGCTGTTCAGGTACACCGCCACCCCGCTGATGCACGCGGTCACGAAGGCGAGGCCCACGCCCCAGCTACGGGTGAAGGGGATCCGCCGGGTCACGGGAATCCGTCGGTTCGCGATGGTCACGTCAGCCTCCCAGGGTCTCCAGCAGTTCCCGTGCTTCCCGCTCCGACAGGCAGCGGACGGCCAGCCCCGCGCTGGCCAGCACCCACTCGCCGGGCGCCACGTCCGTGCCCTCCAGCACCAGCAGGGAGATCGACACCCGCCGGGAGATCCCCGCTACGTCGATCACGGCGTGCTCGCCGTCGACCTCGGTCACCCGGCCGGGCAATCCGATGCACATCAGCCGCTCACCTCCCGCGCGATCTCGGCGGCCACGGCCTCGACGGCGGCCGCCACCTCCGGGCCGAGCCCCTCGCCGGCGGTGAAGTCGCCGCCCTCGACGCCGAGCAGCACCAGCCGAGCGGGGAGCCGGTCCAGAACGCGGCCCAGCTCCACCGCCTCGCCCAGCGACAGCGCGTGCGTGCTGTCCCGGTCCTGCCGGACCCGGAGCGGCTCGCTCCCCACCTCAATGCGGTGCACTGCGCCGGGTCCGTCCGTCCCCCGGACCGCGTCCACCACGTACGCGACGTCCGCCCCGTCCCACGCGTCGAGCAGCCCAGCAGGCTCGCCGTCGTGCTCCAGCACCCGCACCCCGGCGGGAGCGGCGGCCCGCACCCGGCGGGCGACCTCGAGGCCGGCCGCGTCGTCGCGCCGGAAGTCGTTGCCCACGCCGATCACGGTGATCACGCCTCCTCCACCCGGAGGTCCAGGAAGTGCGTGGAGCACGAGATGCACGGGTCGTAGTTGCGGATGGCCTGCTCGCAGCGGTGCGTCAGCTCGTGCACGTCGAGATGCAGCCGCGGCTCGACGAACCGGCGAAGGTCGTCCTCGATCTGCGCCTGGTTCTGCGACGTCGGCGGGACGATCTTCGCAGCGCGGATGACGCCGTCCTCGCCGAGGTCGTAGCGGTGGTAGAGCACCCCGCGCGGAGCCTCCGTCGCGCCGTGGCCGGTGCCGGGGACGCCGGGGACGTCGACCGCCGGCGGGTCCGGCCGCTCGTAGATGTCGAGCAGCCGCAGCGCCTCCTCGCAGGCGTACAGCGTCTCCACCGCCCGCACCAGGATGCTGCGGAACGGGTTGCTCTCCCGCGGGCCGAGGCCGGCGCCGGCCGCCGCCGCCCGCACCGACGAGGGCAGCCGGTCCGCGTTCAGGTTGTAGCGCGCCATCGGCCCGGCCATGTACCGCCGGCCGTCCAGCCGGGCGTGCAACGCGGTGGAGTGCGGGACGTGCTCCTCGGTCACATGCTCCTCGAACTCCGAGACCGGGATGTCGAGGCCGCCGCTGGAGACGATCCGGCCCTCCGTGATCGGGTAGTCGGCCGCGTGCCGCAGCGACACGAACTCGTAGTCCTGCTCGAAGTCCGGGTAGTCGAACCCGGCGACCCACCACAGCGTCTCCAGGGCGTCCTCCCGAGCCTGCTCCACCCGCGGGACAAGCCCGGCAAGCTCCCGGCGGGACGGCGCCCGGTAGAACCCGCCCACCCGGACGTTGATCGGGTGGATGGCCCGGCCGCCGATCAACTCCATGATGTCGTTGCCGGTCTTCTTCAGCCGCAGCCCGCGCTGCACCACCTCCCGGTGGTCGGCGGCCATCTCGACGGCACCGTCGTAGCCGAGGAAGTCGGGGGCGTGCAGCAGGTAGATGTGCAGCGCGTGGCTCTCGATCCACTCGCCGCAGTAGATCAGCCGTCGCAGGTCGCGGATCTCTGTCGGCACCTCCACCCCGGCGGCGGCCTCGATCGCGTTGCACGCGCTCATCTGGTAGGCCACCGGGCAGATCCCGCAGATCCGGGCCGTGATGTCGGGCGGCTCGGTGTGCCGGCGGCCTTGCAGGAACGCCTCGAAGAACCGGGGCGGCTCGTAGATGTCGAGGCGCACCTCCTCGACCCGGCCAGCCCGGGTCCGCACCAGCATGCCCCCTTCGCCCTCCACCCGGGCCAGCGCCTGCACCCGCAGGGTGCGGTCACTGCGATGCGTCATGCGACTCGCTCTCCTCCCGGAACGCGGGGGCGTTGGCGTTGAACGTCCGGTAGACGCGCACCACGTCGTCCGTGCGCATCCCCAGCCGGCCGAGCCACGCCGTCATGGACCCGGTGTTCGGCGACTCCATCGGGCCGAAGCAGCCGTAGCAGCCCCGCTGGTACGACGGGCACAGCGCGCCGCACCCGGTGTGCGTCACGGGCCCAAGGCACGGCGTGCCGTGCGCCACCATCACGCACACGTTGCCCGCGCGCTTGCAGTCCAGGCAGACGCTGTGGCTGCGCACCCCCGGGCGGCGGCCGTGCAGGAACGCGGTCAGCACCTCCAGCAACTGGCCCTTGTCGATCGGGCAGCCGCGCAGCTCGAAGTCCACCCGGACGTGGTCGGCGATGCCGGTGGAGCGCTCCAGCGTGGCGATGTACTCGGGACGGGCGTAGACCAGCGCGCGGAACTCGTCCACATCGCCGAAGTTGCGCAGCGCCTGGATGCCCCCCGATGTCGCGCAGGCGCCGATCGTGACCAGGAACCGGGACTGCTCCCGGACCCGGCGGATGCGCTCGGCGTCCTCCGGCGTCGTGATCGAACCCTCCACCAGCGACACGTCGTACGGACCCGCCACCGTGCCGCTGCTGGCCTCGAGGAAGTGCGCGATCTCGACCTCGCCCGCGATGTCGAGCAACTCGTCCTCGCAGTCGAGCAGCGTCAACTGGCAGCCGTCGCAGGACGCGAATTTCCACACCGCCAACCGGGGCTTCGCCGGTTTCGCCATCACACCTCCCGGATCGCGAGCAGGTTGCTGATCCGTGCGTACGGGAGGACCGGGCCGTCCTTGCAGACGAACTCCGGGCCGAACTGGCAGTGGCCGCAGTGGCCGATCGCGCACTTCATGTTGCGCTCCATCGACACCAGGACGCGCTCCGCCGGCATCCCCCGGTCGAGCAGCGCGTCCGCCGTGAAGTGCATCATCACCTCCGGCCCGCAGACCAGGGCCACCGCCGTCGACGGATCGAACGGGGCGTCCGGGATCAACTCAGGCACCACGCCGACCGGACCGGTCCAGCCCCGCTCGGCGTGGTCGACGGTCATCGCCACGTGCAGCCCGGGATCGTCCGCGAGCTGGCGCAACTCGTCCGGGAACAGCAGATCGGCCGGGGACCGGGCACCGGCGAGGATGCTGATCCGCCCGTAATTCTCCCGGTCGGCGACCAGGCCGCGGATCGCCGGCCGCAGCGGCGCGAGGCCGAGCCCGCCGCCGACCACCACGACGTCCCGGCCCTGCGCGGCCTCCAGCGACCAGTCGGAGCCGAACGGCCCCCGGGCGCCCAGCACCTCGCCGGGCTCGGCGGCGCACAGTGCCCGGGTGACCGCGCCGACCTCCCGGATCGTCTGCAGCACCCGGCCGTCCTGCCGGCCGCTGATGGAGATCGGCACCTCGCCCACGCCGAAGGCGTAGAGCATCGTGAACTGCCCCGGTGCGAAGCGCAGCGGCGGCCCGTCGACCGGCTCCAGCGTGAGTGTCACCACGCCGGCCACCTCGCGCCGCCGGTCCGCGACCCGGAACGGCCGCGGCACCATCGGCCCGACGGGCTCAGCCGGCCCGGACATCGGAGTACAGGTCCAGCAGGCGGACACGGGCGGACTGCATGCGCTGTGCCAGCACCTCCGCGAAGCTCTTCATGAGGTCGTAGCCCAGCCGCGGGTCGTCGTCGGCTTTTTGCCGCAGGCAGTCGGCGTCGAACCCGACGGCGCGGACGGACTCCGCGGCCCGGGCGTCGAACTGCCACCGGTACGGCGGGAAGATCCACGACACCCCGACGATCCCGCCCGGCTCCACCGTGTCGATCACCAGCGCGCCGCGGCCCGGCGTCTCGATCTCCAGCGCCACCCGGCCGGCGCGCAGCAGGTAGAAGCGGTCGGCGTGCCGGCCCGCGCGGAACAGGAAGCTGCCCGCGTCGAAGTGCTCGTTCCGGCCGCACCCCGCGACCAGCTCGCGGTGGGCCGGATCCAGGGCGGCGAAGAACTCGTAGCCGGCCAGCAGGTCCTCGATCGGGCTGGGCTCCATGGCGCCTACCCTCCTCCATCGGTCGCCCGGATGGCCCGCAGCTCCTCGGTGATGTCGATGCCCACCGGGCACCACGTGATGCACCGGCCGCAGCCGACGCACCCCGAGGTGTCGAACTGGTCGATCCAGGTGGCGAGCTTGTGGGTCATCCACTGCCGGTACCGCGACCGGTTCGACGAGCGCACCTGCCCGCCGCCGAGCTCGCTGTGGTCGAGGGTGAAGCAGGAGTCCCACACCCGCGTCCGCTCGGCGACCCGGCCGGTGAGGTCGGTGGTGTCCTCGATCGTGCTGCAGAAGCAGGTCGGGCAGACCATCGTGCAGTTGGTGCAGGACAGGCACCGCGACGCCACCTCGTCCCACCGCGGGTGCTCGTAGTTGCGGTACAGCAGGTCCTTGATCCCGTCGGTGTCCATGTGCCGGCCCATGCGGGAAGCCGCCGACGCCACGACCGCGTCGGCGGCCTGCGCGTCCTCGTCCCGGGCGGCCTGCGCCGGCAGCCCGGCGAGCACCTCCGCGCCCTTCTCGGTCCCCACCTCAGCGAGGAACCGGTGCCCGTCGCCGTCCAGCACCTCGGTCAGCGCGAGGTCGAACCCGCCCTCGGCCCGCGGGCCGGTGCCCATCGACACGCAGAAGCAGGTGCCCGCCGGCTCGCCGCAGTTCACGGCCACGATGAAGGCGTTCTCGCGGCGCGTCGCGTACGTCGGGTCCTGTGCTCCCCGCTGGAGGAACACCCGGTCCTGGATCGCGATGGCGTGCAGGTCGCACGCGCGGGCGGCCAGGAAGGCCAGCTGCGGCGCCTCCTCCTCCTCCGTCGCGCCGTCGCTCATCTCCAGCCCGCCGTCGTCCGTCCGCCGGATCCGGGTCAGCAAGGTGTGCGGCGGGAACAGGAACTGCTTCCACGAGTGCGGTCCGACCGCGTAGCCGAACAGCGCATCGTCGTCGCGGCGGCGCAGCCGGTAGGTGCCGCCGTCCTGCTCGTCGGTCCACCCGCGCGGCAGGTCGTCGACCGAGGCCACATCGTCGTAGACGATCGCGCCGTCGCGGATCGTCGGTCCGATGACCCGGTACGACCGGTCGCGCAGCGCCTCCACCAGCGTCCCCAGCGCACCCACGTCCAGCACGCGGCTGCCCGTGTCGAGCCCGTTCACGGTTCGAGTCTCCCGCCTCCGGCATCCCCCCGCTAGATGACCTCGGCAATCGCCCGCCGGGACTTCGGACCCTGCTGCCCGCGGCGGCCATCGGGATAGACAGGAAACAAGGACTTCAAGGAGGTGTCGCCGTGTTCGAGGTACGGATACACGGCCGTGGCGGCCAGGGGGTGGTGACGGCCGCCGAGTTGCTGTCGGTGGCGGCCTTCCTGGACGGCAAGCACGCGCAGGCGTTCCCGCACTTCGGGTCCGAGCGGATGGGCGCGCCGGTGGTCGCGTACTGCCGCATCGGCGACGCGGGGATCCGCACCCGCGAGCCGGTCGCGCAGCCGGACGCGCTGATCGTCCAGGACGCCACGCTGCTCGCCAGCCGGGACTACCTGTTCACCGGGCTCGAACCGGACGGCCGGGTCGTCGTGAACTCCACGCACGACGCGGCCGACCTCGGGCTCGGCGCATACGTCAGGCCCGACCGCCTGGTCACGGTGCCGGCCACCCGGATCGCTCTCGACTACGTCGGGCGTCCCGTGCCCAACGCCGTGATGCTCGGCGCCTTCGCCGCCCTGACCGGTTGGGTGTCGGTCGACTCGGTCGTTTCGGCCATCCGCCTGCGGTTCGGCGGTGATCTCGGGGAGCGCAACGCCGCCGCGGCGAGCGCGGCGTTCACCGAGGTCGACGGCGGGCGGGAGGTGCCCACTGCCGTCGGCACAGCCCGGAAGGAGCCGGTGCATGCGTAGCCAGATCGAGGGCTCGCGCGCGGTCGGCGACACCGTGGCCCGCTGCCGCCCCGAGGTGGTCTGCGCCTATCCGATCACGCCGCAGACGCACATCGTCGAGCACGTCGGCCGCCTGGTGAAGGCCGGGGAGCTGGCACCGTGCGAGTTCATCAACGCCGAGTCCGAGTTCGGCGCGCTGTCCGTGGCGATCGGCGCCTCCGCCGCCGGCGCCCGCACCTACACCGCCACCGCCAGCCAGGGCCTGCTGTTCATGGCGGAGGCGCTGTACAACGCGTCCGGCCTCGGCCTGCCGATCGTCATGACGGTGGCGAACCGGGCGATCGGGGCGCCGATCAACATCTGGAACGACCACAGCGACGCGATGTCCCAGCGGGACGCGGGCTGGATCCAGCTGTACGCCGAGACCAACCAGGAGGCCGCCGACCTGCACATCCAGGCGTTCCACATCGCCGAGACGCTGTCCCTGCCGGTGATGGTGTGCATGGACGGGTTCGTCCTCACCCACGCCTTCGAGCAGGTCGACGTGCCCACCCAGGAGCAGGTGGACGCGTTCCTGCCGCCGCACACACACCAGGCCGTTCTCGACCCGGACGACCCGGCCTCGACGGGCGCGCTCGTCGGCCCGGAGGCGTTCACCGAGGTGCGCTACCTCGCCGACCGGCGGCACCGGCTGGCGCGCTCGGTCATTCCCGCGGTGGCCGCCTCGTTCGAGGACGCGTTCGGCCGGCGCAGCGGCGGCCTGGTCCGGCCCTACGCGCACGAGGACGCCGAGGTCGTCGTCGTGGCCCTGGGCTCGGTGCTCGGCACCCTCGAGGAGGTGGTCGACGACCTGCGGTCGGACGGTGTCCCCGTCGGGCTGCTGAGCGTCCGTACGTACCGTCCGTTCCCCTACGACGCGGTCCGGGACGCGCTCGAGAACGCGGCGCGGGTCGTGGTCCTCGAGCGCTCCGTCGCGCCCGGTGCCGGCGGAGCCGTCACCGCCGACGTCCGCACCGCGCTCGCCGGGCTGACCACGCCGGTGCACACGGTCGTCGCCGGGCTGGGCGGGCGTCCGATCACCAAGACGTCGCTGCGCGGCATGCTCACCGACGCGGCCGCCGGGAGGCTCGAGCCGTCGACCTTCCTCGACCTGCACCGCGAGCTCATCGAGAAGGAACTGATCGGGAGCCCACGATGACCGAGACCGCGAACATGCAGACCGGAACGCTCGTCGTCGGCAACCGGCTGCTCGAACCGGAGCGGCGGACCGTGCAGGCGGACCCGCACCGGGCCAACTCGCTGACCTCCGGCCACCGGGCCTGCCAGGGCTGCGGCGAGGCGCTCGGCGCCCGCTACGTCGTGGACGCCGCGATGGCCGCGACCGAAGGCCGGATGGTCACCGTCAACGCCACCGGGTGCCTCGAGGTGTTCTCCACGCCGTACCCGGAGACCGCCTGGCAGGTCCCGTGGCTGCACTCGGTGTTCGGCAACGCGCCGGCGGTCGCGACCGGTGTCGCCGCCGCGCTGCGGGTGAAGGGCCGCGGGGACGTCCGGGTGGTCGCCCAGGGCGGGGACGGCGGGATGGTCGACATCGGGTTCGGCACGCTGTCCGGGATGTTCGAGCGCAACGACGACGTGCTCGTCGTCACGTACGACAACCAGGCCTACATGAACACCGGCGTGCAGCGGTCGGGCGCGACCCCGCCGGGTGCGCGCACGATGACCAGTCAGGCGGTCGGGCCGCAGCCGGGAAACCCGTTCGGGCAGGGCAAGGACGTCCCGCGCATCGCGATGGCGCACGGCGTCCCGTACGTGGCGACCGGCACCGTGGCCGACCTGCGCGACCTCGAGCGCAAGGTGTTCCGGGCCATGGAACTGCACGGCGCACGCTACCTGCACGTCCTCGTCCCGTGCCCGCTGGGCTGGGCCAGCGCCACCGAGGACACCATCAAGCTGGCCCGGCTGGCAACGCAGTCCGGGCTGTTCCCGCTGTTCGAGGCCGAGTACGGCGAGGTCACGGGGGTCACCCCGATCCGCCGGCGGGTGCCGGTGGAGGAGTACCTGAAGCCCCAGGGACGGTACGCCCACCTGTTCGGCCGGACGCCCCGACCGGACCTGGTCGAGCAGATCCAGGCCATCGCCGACGCCAACATCCGCCGGTTCGGGCTCCTGGAGGGTGTGTCATGACCGACCGACCGTTCGCCGTCACGCTCGACGTCGGGTCCAGCCTCGCCAACAAGACCGGCGCCTGGCGCACCGAGCGTCCCGTGTACCGGGACCTGATGCCGCCGTGCAACGACGCCTGCCCGGCCGGGGAGAACGTCCAGGGCTGGATGCACTACGTCCAGGAGCGGGACTACGAGCGGGCGTGGCGGCAGCTGATGGCCGACAACCCGTTCCCGGCGATCATGGGCCGGGTCTGCTACCACCCGTGCCAGACCGCCTGCAACCGCGTGCAGCTCGACCAGGAGGTCGGCATCAACGCGGTGGAGCGGTTCCTCGGGGACGAGGCCATCCGGCAGGGCTGGACGGTGCCGGTCACCGCGCCGCCGTCCGGCAGGCGGGTGCTCGTCGTCGGCGCCGGCCCGTCCGGCCTGTCGGCGGCCTACCAGCTCCGGCTACGCGGCCACCAGGTGGTCGTGCGGGACGGCGAGGAGCGGGCCGGGGGCATGATGCGGCACGGCATCCCCGCCTACCGGCTGGCACGCGACGTGCTGGACGCGGAGATCGACCGGATCGCCGCGATGGGCGTGCGCCTCGAGCTCGGCAGTCCGGTGAGCGATCTCGACGCCGCGCTGGGCGACGAGGGCTTCGACGCGGTGTTCCTCGCGATCGGCGCCCAGCTCAGCAAGCGGGCGTACATCCCGGCCGGCGAGTCCGCCCGGATCCTGGACGCGCTGAGCGTGCTGCACGACACGGCCGCCGGGACGCCGCCGCAGATCGGCCGCCGGGTGGTGGTCTACGGCGGCGGCAACACCGCGATCGACGCCGCCCGCACGGCCCGCCGGCTCGGCGCGACAGACGCGCTGATCGTCTACCGCCGGACCCGCGACCGGATGCCGGCGCACGACAGCGAGGTGGTCGAGGCCGAGGAGGAGGGCATCCGGCTGCGGTGGCTGTCGACCATCGCGGGCGCCGACGCCGGCAGCATCACCGTCGAGCGGATGGAGCTGGACGAGACCGGTTTCCCGCAGCCGACCGGCGAGCTCGAGGAGCTGGACGCGGACGCCGTCGTGCTGGCGATCGGCCAAGACGTGGACCGCTCCCTGGTGGAGGACGTCGACGGGATCGAGGTCGAGGACGGCGTGATCCAGGTCGGCCCGGACATGATGACCGGGCGCCCGGGCATCTTCGCCGGCGGCGACATGGTGCCCGCCGAGCGGACCGTCACCACGGCGATCGGGCACGGCAAGCAGGCGGCCCGCAACATCGACGCGTATCTGCGGGGCACCCGGCACGAGCCGCCGCCCCGCCCCGACCTCGCCGGCTTCGACCTGCTCAACACCTGGTACTTCCCGGAGGCGGAGGGCGCGGAGCGGCCGCGGCTCGACCCGGACCGCCGCGTCCGGACGTTCGAGGAGGTGGTCGGCGGGCTGGACGAGCAGTCCGCACTCGACGAGGCGCGCCGCTGCCTGTCCTGCGGCAACTGCTTCGAGTGCGACAACTGCTACGGGATGTGCCCGGACAACGCGATCATCAAGCTGGGCCCGGGCGAGCGGTACGTCATCGACCTCGACTACTGCAAGGGCTGCGGCATCTGCGCCGCCGAATGCCCGGCCGGCGCCATCCTCATGGTCCCCGAAGAGACCTGACCCT
>JBMCTR010000031.1:0-10253 GCA_048622955.1 Actinomycetota bacterium | reverse complement strand
GGCCCGCGGGCCTGCCGCGGCGGGGCCGCGCCTGCCGAACGTGATCGAAACGCTAGCGGCGGAGGAACTGGGCGACGGCGCTCATGTCCGCGTTGCCGAGGCCGGCCGCGACCGCGTCGCCGACCACCCGCCGGTTCGTCGCGAGCTGCGCGGTCGTCGCGCCCACCTCGTCGGCCAGCGCCGCCGCGAGGTCCAGGTCCTTGGCGACCAGGTCGAGCGCGAACGCGACGGGCGTCGACTCTGGGTCCAGGAACGCCGCCCGCTTGTACTGGACGAACGGCGCGCCGGCCGCCCCGCTCGCGATGACGTCGTAGGCGGCCTGCCGATCGGCACCGGCCTTCTCGGCCAGCACGAGCGCCTCGGACAGCGCCACGTTGATCGCGTGCACGACGGCGTTGACGGCAAGCTTCATGGTGGCGCCGGTGCCGTTCGCACCCATGTGGACCACCAGCTTGGCCATCGACTCGAGCACCGGGCGCACCTTGTCGAGCGCACCGGCGTCCCCGCCGGCCATGACCGTCAGCGTGCCGGCTTCCACCGTTGCGACACTGCCCGAGACGGGGGAGTCGAGCAGTGCCGCACCGGCGGTCTCCACATCGCGTGCCAGCTCCCGCACGGTCGCTGGCGCGATGGTGCTTGTGTCGGCGACGACGGTGCCGGGAGCGAGCCCCGCCACCACACCGTCGTCCCCCCGGTAGGCCGCGAACGCCGCCTCATCGTCCGGCAGCGAGACCACGACGACGTCGGCGCCCGACACCGCCTGCGCCGCGCTGTCCGCGACGGTCGCCCCGTGCTCGGCGGCGACGGCCTCGGCCTTGGCCCGCGTCCGGTTGTAGACGACGACCGGGTAGTCGGCCGCGCGGAACCGTCCGACCATCGCCCCGCCCATCCGGCCGGTCCCGATGACGGCGACCCGCGCAGCCGTCATTTGACCTCCCAGCCGCAGTCGACGTACAGGCTCGCGGCCGTCATCGACCGGTTCCGCAGCAGGAAGTCCGTCGCGTCGACGATGTCGGCCATTGTCGGAAGCTCGCCGGACGGCGTGCGTGACCGGTACGTGTCCAGCGGCTTCTCCGCCCAGAACGGGCTGTCACCGACGATGCCCGGGTGGATCGCGTTCACCCGGATCGGCGCCAGCTCGAGAGCCATCGTCCGGACCAGGCCGTCCACCCCGCCGTTCACGGTCGAGACCGTCGTCGAGCCGGGGTACGGCCGGTCCTTGGCCCGGCCGCCGAACACGACGATCGACGACTCCGAGGTGGCGGGCATCCTGGGCAGCAGCGCGTGCACCACCTCGGTGTACCCGATCAGCTTGAGCGTCACCAGCCGCTGCGCCTTGGCGATGTCGTAGTCCTTGACGGTGTTCGAGTCGCGCTCGACGGCGGACAGCACCAGCCCGTCGGCCCGGTCCACATCGGCCAGGGCGCCGGCCAGCGAGGCCGGCTCGGACAGATCAAGCGCGAGCCCCCGTGCGTTGCCGCCGAGCGAGCTCGCCGCTTCCCCGGCGCGCGCAGCGTCCCGCCCGGTCAGCACCACGGAGTCGCCGTTCTTGACGAGGTGCCGCGCGAGCTCGAGCCCGATCCCCGCCGTGCCTCCGACGACGACGATCGTTCGGTCAGTCATAGAGGTTCCCTTCCTCCTCGACGTCTCGCGGTGCCAATCCACAACGTCGGACGTTGTGGATTGGCACCACGATCAATGGGACAGTGTCTGCGCCAGGTAGTCCCAGTCCCTGACGAACCGGTACGAATGGCGGCCGGGCGGCGCGGGTGCCTGGGTCTCCAGCCAGCGCACCGGCGCACCGGTCGCCGCGAACCCGTGGACGCAGCCCGCGCCCGCCCAGGCGATGTCCCCGGGCTCGAGCCGGTACTTCTCGCCGTCCAGGGTCGCTTCCACGTCACCCTCGAGGATCAGGTACGTCTCCTCGAACGGGTGATCGTGGCCGCCGGCCTTGCCGTCCGGCTCGTACTGCACCATGAACATGGTCGACAGCACCGCGCCGAGATCGGAGTCCACCATCATCTTGACGGTGATCCCGCTGTAGACCAGCAGCGCCGTGCGCATGCTCGCGGACACCGCCAGCAGATCCTGGGACTGCTTGCCCGGGTCCATGTGCTCCGGCCGGATCGCACCGAACGACCGCGTGCGCGGGTCGCGCGGGTCCACCTCCACCGGCTCGGCCGGCTCCACGTCGGGCACCCGGTAAGTGTCCAGCCCGTACTCCGGCCGTGGCTGCGGTGCGAGCATGTCCGCCCAGCGCGCCGGCTCCCGGCCGTCGTTGCGGAAGGTGTGCGGCACCCCGACCGGCACCAGCCCGTAGTCGCCGGGGCCCAGCCGGACGGCCGCCTCCGGCGTCTGCAGCACGACACGGCCGTCGAGAACGTACACGCTCTCCTCGAACGAATGGACGTGCGCGGGCACGCTCCCGCCCGGCTCCAGCCGGCACACCCCGAACCCGGTGTGCACCGCGCCGCTGCCGGACTCCACCACCGGCCAGCGGGTGAGCCCGGAGCTGTCCGGTGCCAGCTTGCCGGGATCGGCGTACGACGCGTCCGTCCCTCGCCGGACCAGATGTCCTCCCGTCACGCCGCGGCCTCCGCCGCCTTGGCCGCCGCGTCCACGAGGTAGTCGCGGGACGCCTCGACCTTCTCCCTGGCCGAGCCGACGTCGGCGACCAGCTTGAAGTCGCGCTTGCGGTACTGCCCGTCGACGAGGACGGTCTCGATGTTGCTGACGTCGGCGCTCAGCACGACCGCCGCGACCGGGTCGATGACCGGGGCCACGTTGATGTCGCGAGCGTCGATCAGCACGACGTCCGCCTTCTTGCCCGGGGTCAGGGAGCCGGTCCGGTCCTCGACGCCGGCGACGTGCGCGCCGTTGATGGTCGCCATCTCGAGCATCTGCCGCGCCGTGGGCATGGTCTCCGGCACCTCGACGTTGTCCTCCCAGCACTTCGCGTTGATCCGCGCGCGCTCGCCGCCGAACGCGGCCCGCATCTGGGTGAACATGTCGCCGGGGACGGTGGTGACGACGTCGATGGACAGGCTCGGGCGCAGGCCGAACTGGTAGCTCTTGGCCACCGGCGGCCACCCGTGGCCCATCTGCAGCTCGACCTGAGCGGCGATCGAGACGGTCCCGCCGGTGTCGGCGACCCGCTGCCACTCGTGCTCGCTGAAGTAGCAGGCGTGCACGAACGTGTTGTCCGGCCCCAGCAGGCCCAGCCGGTCGAGCTGCTCGACCATCGCGAACCGCCCCGCCATCCGGCCCATGTTCACGTGACAGGTGACCGGGAGCCCGAGCTGGCGGGCGAGCGCCCACTCGGCCGTGACCACCTCGTCCTGGCAGAAGCCGGGGCCGCGGGTGGCGATCGCCATCGTCAGCAGGCCGTCGTCGCTGGAGAAGTAGGTGTCCTTGATCCGCTTGACGTCGTCGGCAGGGATGACCTCGGAGCTGTTGAACCAGTACTTCGCCAGCGAGGTGTTCGCCGACCCGTAGGCGTACTGCGAGCGGATTCCGGTCTCCTGCAGGGCGCGGATCGCCGCGTCCGGGTGGTCGGGCGTGTTGTTGATGTGCGACCAGTCGACCAGCGTCGTGATGCCGGCGTTGAGGCACTCCAGCGCGCCGGCCAGGTTGGAGTTGTAGACGTCGTCGGCGCGGTAGAGCGGGGCGAAGGAGTCGAGCACGCCGACGAAGTAGTCGTCGAGCGTCGAGTTGGGCGCGCACCCGCGGATCGCCGTCTCCCAGGTGTGCCGGTGGGTGTCCACGAAGCCCGGGATCACGATGCGCCCGCTGCCGTCGATGACCTCAGCGTCGTCGGCGTCCACGGACGGCTGGACCGCGGCGATCGTGTCGCCGTCAATGAGCACGTCGCCCTTCTCGAGCTCCCCGACATTCGGATCCATGCTGACGATCTGGGCGCCGCGTATCAGTTTCTTGTCGCTCATCCGTACCTCCTCGTGGGATGGGCTGGCGGGGGTCAATCAGTAGGCGGCCAGCGACCTGACCGCGGCGGTCACCTTGTCGACGGTCGGAATGACCACGTCCTCGAGAGCGTCCGCGAACGGGAGCGGCACGTTCTCGGCGGCCACCCTGCGCACCGGCGCGTCGAGCAGTTCGAACCCCTCGTCGGCGACGACCGACGCGACCGTCGCGCCCCAGCCGCCCTGGTACGGGTTCTCCTCGACGATCACCAGCCGGGAGGTCTTCTCCAGCGAGGCGAGCACGGCCGCGGCGTCGAGCGGCACCAGGCACCGCAGGTCCAGCACCTCCGCGGAGATGCCCTCGCCGGCCAGTTGCTCGGCCGCCTGCAGTGCGGTCGGCACGGTGGACGCGAGCGCCACCAGCGTGACGTCGGAGCCCTCGCGGACCGTGGCCGCCCGGCCGAGCTCGACCACGTGGCCCGACGGCGCGGTCTCGCCCTTGGAGGCGAACAGGCCCTTGTGCTCGAAGACCAGGACGGGGTCGTCGCTGCGGATCGCCGCGGCCATCAGGCCGATCAGGTCGGCCGGCGTGGACGGCGCGGCGATCTTCAGGCCGGGCACGGCGAACGCCCAGTTCTCCACCGCTTGCGAGTGCTGCGCGCCGAAGCCGAGGCCGCCGCCGTTGGCGGTCCGGATGACCAGCGGGACGGTGACCTGACCGCCGGTCATATAGCGGACCTTGGGGATCTCGTTGGCCACGTAGTCCCAGCAGCAGGCCAGGAAGTCGGAGAACATGATCTCGGCGACCGGCCGCATGCCGGTCATGGCCGCCCCCATCGCGGCCCCGACGATGGCCTCCTCCGAGATCGGGGTGTCCCACACCCGCTCCGGGCCGAACTCCTTGAACAGGCCCACCGTGGTCTTGAACACGCCTCCGGCGTCGCCGATGTCCTCGCCCAGACATACGACAGACGGGTCGCGCCTCATCTCCCTTGCGATGCCCTCGGCGACCGCCTCCCGGTAGGTGATCGTCTCTACGTCCGCCATGCCGCACCTCCGTCCGCCCACACGTCGGTGAGCGCGTCCGCCGGATCGGCCTCGGGAGCGTCCTGCGCGGCCGTGACCGCGTCCGCCACGAGCTGCTCCGCCCGCTGATCCGCTGCTGCGATATCGTCCGGCGACGCGCCGAGTTCGGCGAGCTGAGCCCGGGTGACCTTGAGCGGGTCGCGTTTGAGCCACTCCTCGAGCTCACCCTCGGGACGGTACTTCGCGGGGTCGGTACGGCTGTGGCCGTAGTGCCGGTAGGTGCGCGCCTCGATCAGCGTCGGGCCGTCCCCTGCCCGAGCCCGGTCCACGGCCCGCCGGACCGCCTCGTGGACGACGAGCACGTCGTTGCCGTCGATCACCTCGGCCGGCATCTGGTAGCTGCCGGCCCGGTCGGCCGCCGGGTTCGGCACGGCTGTGACGTTCCCGATCGGCGTGTACTCCATGTAAAGGTTGTTCTCGCAGACGAAGATCACTGGGAGCTGCCAGACCGCTGCGAGGTTGAGCGCCTCGTGGAACGCCCCGATGTTCGTCGCGCCGTCGCCGAAGTACGCGACCGCGACCTGGTCGGTGCCGCGCAGCTTCGCCGACCATGCGGCGCCGTTCGCCATCGGCAGGTGCGAGCCGACGATCGCGTAGGAGCCGAGCATTCCGGAGTCCGCCTTGGTCAGGTGCATCGACCCGCCCTTGGCCCGGCAGATCCCGGTGGCCTTGCTCATCAGCTCGGCCATGCACTCCTCCGGTGTCGCCCCGCGGGCGATCGCGTGGTGGTGGCCTCGGTACGTGGCGAACGTGTAGTCGTTCGGGCCGAGCGCCGAATTGGCACCGACGGCTACCGCCTCCTGACCGGCGGCGAGATGGGTGGTGCCTTTGACCTTGCCGGTCATGAACAGGTCGTACGCCGCCTTCTCGGTGCGGCGGATCACGGCCATCTGCTCGTACATCCCCAGCAGGACCCCGGCGTCGACACCGAAGGCCCGGGCGCTGGTGGCGGCGGTCATGCCGGCCTCACCTGCTTCTCGCCCCGGCCGGCGGCGGTGTTCAGGTGTGACTGGGACTCCCGGAGCGTGTTGAGCTCGCTGCCCACGGTCCAGTACTTCCGGCCGGCCACGAGCAGTTCCTCGGCGGGGAACTTGGTGATGACCTCGCAGCCGTCGGCGGTGACCACCACCTCCTCCTCGATCCGGGCCGCCGACCAGCCGTCCGCGGCGGGCCAGTACGTCTCCAGCGCGAAGACCATGCCCTCCTCGATCGTCTCCGGATGGTCCAGCGAGACCAGCCGGGAGAAGATCGGCTTCTCCCAGATCGACAGCCCGACGCCGTGCCCGTACTGCAGCGCGAAGGCGGCCTCCTCGTCCGGGAACCCGAACTCCTCGGCGCGCGGCCAGAGCTCGACGATGTCCGCGGTGGTGACGCCGGGCTTGACCAGCGATATCGCCTGGTCCATGTAATCGCGGCAGCGGACGTAGGCGTCGCGCATCGCCGGCGACGCGCTGCCGACCGCGAAGCACCGGTAGTAGCAGGTGCGGTAGCCCAGGTGGCTGTGCAGGATGTCGAAGAACGCGGGGTCGCCCGGGCGGAGCAGCCGGTCGCTGTACACGTGCGGGTGCGGCGAGCACCGCTCCCCCGAGATCGCGTTGACGCCCTCGACGAACTCGCTGCCGAGCCCGTAGAGCACGTTGCTCACCAGGCCGACGCACTCGTTCTCCTTGACGCCGGGCTTGAGGAACGAGTACAGCTCCTCGTACGCGGCGTCGACCATCGAGCACGCCTGCGTGAGCAGCAGGATCTCGTCCCTGGTCTTGATCCGCCGCGCCTCCAGGAAGGTCTGCTGGCCGTCCACCACGTCCAGCCCTTCGGCCCGCAGCGCCTCCAGGATCGGCATCTCGACCAGGTCCACGCCGACGGGCTCGCCGGCCAGCCCGTGGTCGCGGAGCTCGTTCGCGATCTTGCTGGCCACCTCCTGCGCGATGCCGGCCTCCGGGTGGAACGAGCCACGCAGCGTCGAGATCCCGGCTCGGGCGCGCTTGGTGCCCTCGAGCCACGGGTTGTAGAGCTGGTGATGCTTGGCCGCCGAGCCGAAGTCCCACACCACCGGCTCGCCGCCGCGCGGCAGCAGGGCGAAGCGGATCAGCTTGTCCATCGCCCAGGTGCCGATGTGGGTCGACGTCATGTATCGGATGTTCGAGAAGTCGAACGTCAGCAGGGAGCCCAGCGACGAGCGTTCCAGGCTCGCCCGGAGCCTGGCCAGCCGCTCCTCGCGAAGCCGATCGAGGTCGATCCGCTCCTCCCAGTCCACGGCGTTCGGCCCGTAGGTATGGATGGCCATGGGGTCCACGCACCTCCTCGGTAGCTGGCGCACCTGTGGGCGAATCGGCGTCTACCGGGTGCAGCCTCGCGCAGCATGTTCAGTAACGCTTACCATGAGTTAAGCCGAGGCGGGGCGAGCGCGTCAACCCGCTGCGGACAAATCGGCAGGCGCGGCGGGCTTGGGGAGGCGGTTGATGACTCCGGGTACGGGTAGCACGAGCGGTGGCGACGGTAGCCTTCGCTCGATACGGGAAGTGACCAGAGAGCAGAGCGTGAACCCAGCCATCGTGCCACCGATCGGAGAACGGATCCGGGAGGAACGCGCCCGGCAGGGCGTGACGGTCAGGGGCCTCGCCCGCGACGTCGGGGTCTCGGCGAGCCTCATCTCCCAAATCGAGACGGGACGCAGCCAGCCCTCCGTCAGCACGCTGTACGCGATCACGACGGCGCTGGGCGTCTCCGTCGAGGAACTGTTCGCCACCGAACAGGATGCGGCGGCCGAGCCGGCGGTCCGCGTGGCGGAGCCGGTACAGGCGGCGCCGGCGAGCGAGTCGCCGACTCCGCACGGGCAGCCGGAGCCGTCCCGTGTGGTCGGGCGGGACCGCGGACGGCTGGTGGGCCCGGTGGTCCACCCACCCGGCCGCGAGATGCTCACGCTGGAAAGCGGCGTCGTCTGGGAACTGCTGGGCCAGGTGCCGGGCGTCCACGTCGACTTCCTGCTCGTCACCTACCAACCCGGCGGTTCGTCGTCGACCTCGGGAGCGCTGATGCGGCACTCCGGCGTCGAGTACGGCTATCTGATCAAGGGCGAGCTGATCCTGACGCTCGCGTTCGACGAGCACCACCTGCAGGCGGGCGACTCGTTCTCGTTCGACTCCACGACGCCGCACGGCTACCGCAACGACGGAGCCGAACCCGCGGTGGGCGTCTGGTTCATCACCGAGGCCTCCTCGCACTAGTCCCAACCGCCGCCGGCCGGGCCGGTGCGGCGGTGCCGGTTGGTCGCCTGTCCTGCGACGACGCGCCGCGAGTTACGGGCTGTTAACGACTCCGAATAGCTCTATTGCACGCCTCGTTCAGTGTGCCTACACTGCCGCGAATAAGTAGCTGCACCCACTCCCCTGTACGGACTAGCCCGTGGGAAGGCGGTGTCGGTCGATGAGCCCACGCGATGGCCACGATCGAAGACAGAGCAGCGGCATCTCCCGGCGAGATGTCTTCCGGACCGGAGCCGCGGCGGGTGTCGCCGCGGCGGTGGGGAGTGCAGCGGCCGGCCAAGCAGCGGCGGTCGGCCCGCCCGGCAGCGCGACGGCGCCCGGCCGGCCGGGCAGCGACGACACGCTGACACTGGTCAACGGCAAGATCCACACGATGGACGGCTCAGGAACCGTGGCCTCCGCGGTGGCGATCAGGGACGGCCGGATCGTCGCCGTCGGCGACGCGGCCGCGAACCCGGGTCCCGGCGGCCGCGTGATCAACCTGCGCGGCAGGACGGTCGTCCCGGGGATCATCGACAACCACAACCACATCGTGCTGATGGGCAACCGCCCCGGCCACCACACGCCGCTGGAGAACGCCTACTCGATCTCCGAGGTCCAGGAGATCTACGCCGACCGCGCCGCGGGTATCCCGGACGGAGCGTGGATCACCACGATCGGCGGCTTCCACATCAACCACTTCGTGCCACCCGGCGACACGCCGCGCTTTCCGACGCTGGCGGAGCTCGACGACGCGGTGCCGGACAACCCGGCGTACATCTCGCAGTCGTTCACCGGGCCGTCGGTGACCAACAGCCTCGGCAAGGCGTTCTTCGAGAGCCGGGGCATCCCCGTCGGGGACGACGGCTCGATCGCCTCCGGAGGGTTCTTCCAACCCACCCCGACGACCCGGGCCACGCTGGCGCTGCGGCAGACGCTGCTGAACTTCGAGGAGCGCAAGCGCGGCGTCGTCGACGCGATGTCGTACGGCCTCGGCCTCGGGGTGACGACCCACCTGGACCAGGGCGCCTTCCAGGCGACGGGCACGCCCGTCGACGGCGCGGCCCACGAGGACAACTTCACCATGCACCTGCCGTTCCTCAGCGTCCACGAGGACGGCGACCTGGACGCCAGGCTGCGCATCAACTTCCTGCACATGGAGTCCGACCCGGACACCCCGGAACTGGTCGAGCGGCTGAAGAACCAGTTCCCGTTCTTCGGCGACGACTTCATCCGGACCGGCGGGATCGGCGAGTTCATCGCCCAGGGCACCGGGCCGGGCAGCCCGTTCCAGGCCGCCGCCCGGCGCATCGCCGAGGCCGGCTGGCGTGCCGAAGTGCACTCCCTGGGCACGACGGACTTCATCGAGGAGATCGAGGCCTTTGAGGCCGCCAACACGGAGTTCGACATCACGGACCTGCGCTGGGTGGTCGCGCACGTGCCGTTCATCACCGAGGAGTACGTGAACCGACTCAAGGCACTCGGCGGCGGCCTGTCGCTCACCGGCTGGCGGTACCTCAACGGCTCGCCCGCCTCGAACGGCCCGCCGTTCCGAATGATCGTGGACAACGGGATCAACACGGGGATGAGCTCGGACGGCATGCAGATCGCCCCGATGAACCCGTGGATCCACATGTACTACGCCACCACGGGCCGCAACGCGCGTGACGTGGTGATCAACGACGGCCAGCAGATCACCCGAGAGGAGGTCCTGCGGCTGTACACGCGCGACAACGGCTGGTTCCTCCGCGAGGAGGACAGCCTTGGGACGATCGAGCCGGGCAAGCTGGCCGATCTCGTCGTGCTGAGCGAGGACTACTTCTCCGTCCCGGACGACCGGCTCCGGCATCTCAGGTCGGTGATGACCGTCGTCGGCGGGCGGGTCGTCCACGACACGGGGGAGGTGGGCTGATGGCCCCCCGAGTCTCGCGGCGCGACGTATTCCGGACCGTTGTCGGCGGCGAGATCGTCCATGACACCGGCGAGATCAGTACGTAACCCG
>JBMCTR010000030.1:0-10496 GCA_048622955.1 Actinomycetota bacterium | reverse complement strand
GCCTCGCCGACGTCCGCGCCCGTGGGCGTGTCGTGGCCCGCGAGGTCCGCGATCGACCAGGCCACCCGGACCGCGCGGTCCGCTCCCCGCGCGGTGAGGATGCCCGAGCCGTACGCCTGATGCAGCGGCTCCAGCGACCCGGCGGGCGGCAGCAGATGCCGTCGTACGTACGGCCCCGGCACCTCGCCGTTGACGTGCCACGGCGTGTCGCGCAGCCGGCCGTACTGCCGCTGCCGCGCTTCAAGGACCCGCTCGGCGATCGCCTTCGTCGGCTCGGCGGCCGCCAGGCCGGCGTCCAGGCCGGTGATCGCGGGCGGGTCGATGTGCAGCTGCAGGTCGATCCGGTCGCGGACGGGGCCGGAGATGCGCTGCCGGTACCGCAGTACGTCGTTCGGGCTGCAGGTGCAGTCCCGCAGCCGGCTGCCGTGGTAGCCGCACCGGCACGGGTTCGAGGCGAGGACCAGCAGGAACCGCGCCGGGAAGGCCACCGTCGCCTCCGCGCGGGAGACCACGATCTCGCCGTTCTCCAGCGGCTCGCGCAGGGCGTCCAGCACTCTGATCCCGAACTCCGGCGCCTCGTCGAGGAACAGCACGCCGCGGTGGGCCACCGATGCTGCGCCCGGGCGCAGTTGCCGGCTGCCGCCCCCCACCACTGCCACGGCCGACGCCGTGTGGTGCGGATCGGCGAACGGAGGACGGGTGACCAGCGGCTGGTCCGGCGGCAGCACGCCGGCGACGGAGTGGATCGCGGTCACCTCCAGCGAGTCGCCGGTGCTCAGATCCGGCAGCAGGCCGGGCAACCGGCGCGCCAGCATGGTCTTGCCCGCCCCCGGCGGCCCGCTCATCATCACGTGGTGGTGGCCGGCTGCCGCGATCTCGACCGCGCGTTTCGCCTCCCCCTGGCCGGCGACGTCGGCCATGTCCAGTTCAGGAGCCGCGGCCGTGCCGACGCTTGGCTCGGCGGGCGGGTCCGCCGGCTCGTCCGGGACGGGCAGCCCGGACAGCACGGCGATCACCTGGGCGAGCGAGCGCACCCCGAGCACGGACACGCCGGGCACCAGCCTGGCCTCGTCGGCGTTCGCCTCCGCCACGATGACCCGCCGCACCCCGCCCTTGGCCGCCGCCATCACCGCCGGCAGCACGCCGCGCACCGGGCGGAGCCGACCGTCGAGCGCGAGCTCCGCGAAGAACACGATGTCCTCGCCCGACCCCGCGGGCAGCCGCTCCGCCGCCTCGAGGATCGCCACCGCCACGCCGAGGTCGAAGCAACTGCCCCGCTTCGGCATCGACGCCGGCGACAGGCTCACCGTGATGCGCTGCAGCGGCCAGGGCTCGCCCGTGCTGAGCACCGCCGCCCGTACCCGGTCGCGGGCCTCGACCAGCGACGCGTCCGGCAGGCCGACCAGCGTGAACCCCGGCATGCCCCCGATGTGGGCCTCGATGTCGACCACCGTGCCGCGCACGCCGAGCAGCGCCACGCTGCGGGACCGAGCCAGCCGCATCTAGAACGCCCCCCGCAGGTGCACGACCTCGGGCACCCCGTGGCGGCGCCGGTGCACGGCGACGATGTCGAAGCGCAGCGCCACCGAGGACGGCGCCTCGTGCTCGGCGAGCCAGCGCCTGCCCAGGCGGCGGAGCCGGACGGCTTTGCCGCGCGTGACCGCCTCCAGGCCGGACCCGAAGCCGAGGCCGCTGCGGGTCTTGACCTCGCAGACCACCACCGTCGACCCGTCGAGCGCCACGACGTCGATCTCCCCCAGGTCGCAGCGCCAGTTTCGGTCGACGATGCGGTAACCGGCCGCCAGCAGGTGCTGCACGGCGACCCGCTCGCCGTACGCCCCGATCGCGTTGTTCGCCCGCACCGGCACCACCTCCGGTCACGAGCCTCGCGGCGCTGCCGCCCCCCATGGCGGACGGTGCGGGAATCTGTGGACAGCCGGCCGCCGGGAATGCGGGGTGTGGACAACCGGCGGCCCGCGCCGCCCCACTGGGCCGCCCACCAGGGTCGGCCGCGCCCCACCACCCCTGCAGGCCTGCCGCGGTACGGACGTGCCTGCTGAACGTGATCGAACCCTCAGAGGTCGGGGCCGGACATGTCCAGGTCGCTCTTGGCGAGCTCCTCGACGTGCACGTCCCGGAAGGTCACGACCTTGACGTTCTTGACGAACCGGGCCGGCCGGAACATGTCCCAGACCCAGGCGTCGCTCATCGTGACCTCGAAGTAGACCTCCCCGCCGTCGCTGCGGACCTGCAGGTCGACGTGGTTGGTGAGGTAGAACCGCCGCTCGGTCTCGACGGCGTAGCTGAACAGGCTGGCCACATCGCGGTACTCGCGGTAGAGCGACAGCTCCAGGTCGGCCTCGTACTTCTCGAGATCTTCGGCGCTCACCGCATCACGCTCCACTCCTCGCCGACGGCGGCCAGCGCGGCGACGTCGGCCTCGTCGGCCGCGCGGACCACGTTGGCGTACCTGCGCCGGTGCACCGGGCTCGGGCCGTACCGCCGCAGCGCCTGCTGGTGCTCCGGTGTCACGTACCCCTTGTGCGTCGCGAAGTCGTACTGCGGCCACCGCTCGTGCAACTCGTTCATGATCCTGTCCCGGGTGACCTTCGCGATCACCGAGGCCGCCGCAATGCAGGCGGCCATCTGGTCGCCCTTCCACATCGCCAGGCCGGGGACGCCGAGCCCTGCCACCGGGAAGCCGTCGGTCAGCACGTACGCGGGCGTGCACTCGAGCTTCGCCAGCGCCCGGCGCATCGCCTCGACGTTCGCCACGTGCAGGCCCGCCCGGTCGATCTCCTCGGCGGGCACGACCACGACCGACCACGCGGCGGCCCGGCGTACCACCGCCGCGTACACCCGCTCCCGCGCCTGGGGCGTCAGCAGCTTCGAGTCGGCAAGCCCCGGAACCTCACCACGCCGCCCCTCGCGCAGCACCGCGGCGGCGGCCACGAGCGGGCCGGCGCACGCTCCGCGCCCGGCCTCGTCGGTGCCCGCGACCGGCGCGAGCCCCAGCCGGGTCAGGGCACGCTCGTAGCCGTAGAGACCGGACGTCCTCCGGATCGTCGGGCGGGCTGCGCGCAGGTTCATCGGCTCACGAGCTTACGAGACGGCACGTCACCCCGCGGGAACGCTGTCGAACGCGTCGCCGTCCGAGATGCCCGACCAGCGGGACACCGGCCAGGCGACCACGAACGCCCGCCCCACGACATGGTCCTCGGGGACGGTGCCGTGCACCCGCGAGTCGCCGGAGTTGGCCCGGTGGTCGCCCATCACGAACAGCTCCCCCCGCGGCACTTCGACCTCGAACTCCGTGGCGGACGGCTCGTCGCCGGAGCGCAGGTACGGCGACTCGTCGAGCGGCACGCCGTTCACGGTCACCCGGCCGTCCGTGCAGCAGGCCACCACGTCGCCGCCGACGCCGATCACCCGCTTGATCAGGTGACCCTCCGAGTCGTCGGGCAGCACGCCGACGAACTGCAGCGCGTCGCGGGCCAGTGCCCCGGGACCGGTGTCGTCCGCCGGCCGAGCCGTCAGCCAGCCGTCCGGGTCGGAGAACACCACGACGTCGCCGCGCTCGACCTCACCGAACCGGGCGGTGAGCTTGGACACCAGCACCCGGTCGCCGACGAGCAGCGTGTCCTGCATCGACGTGGAGGGGATCAGGAACGCCTGGACCAGGAAGATCCGCACCAGCGTGGCGATGACGAGCGAGAGCACGATGACGATGACCGCCTCGCGCAGCACGGCCAGCGCTCCCCCGCCCTTCCGCCGCCGCACCTCGGGCTGGTCACCGGTGTGCGCCACGGTGTCCTCGGCCACGGGGCAGGCCCGGTCAGCGGTTGTCGCGCCGCTCGGGGATCCTGGCCGCCTTGCCCCGCCGACTGCGCAGGTAGTACAGCTTCGCCCGGTTGACGTCGCCCCGGCTGACCACCTCGATCTTGTCGATCACCGGGCTGTGCACCGGGAAGGTCCGCTCGACGCCTACCCCGAAGCTGACCTTCCGGACGGTGAACGTCTCCCGCACGCCAGACCCCTGACGGCGCAGCGCGACGCCCTGGAACACCTGGATCCGCGACCGGTTGCCCTCGACCACCCGGACGTGAACCCGGAGCGTGTCGCCGGCCCGGAACGCGGGGATGTCGTTGCGGAGGCTTGCGGCATCGACGGCGTCGAGGGTCTGCATCGTGTCGTCACTTCCCTGCCGGCGCCACGGGTCACCGGCGGCATCGCGGTGTTCGACGGAAACGCTGGCTACGCGATCGCGCACTCCCCCATGGCAGAGCGGCTACGAGCCACGCAGCGCTCTAGTGTGCCACACCGGCGGTCACTCGTCCGAATCGCCGATGCGCCGCACGACCCCGTCCGAGACCTCCCACCCCAGGCCGGCGAGGACCTCGCGGTCCCGCCCGTCCAGCACTGCCGGGTCCAGACCCGCGACCAGGTCGGGCCGCACCTCCGCGGTCCGGCGCAGCGCCTGGTCACGGCGCCAGCGTTCGACGTGGGCGTGGTGCCCGGACAGCAGCACCTCCGGGACGCCGAGCCCGCGCCACACCGGCGGCTTGGTGTACACCGGGTACTCCAGCAGCCCGGAGCCCCCGAACGACTCCTCGAGCAGCGACTCGGGGTTGCCGAGCACCCCTGGCAGCAGCCGGCTGATGGCCTCCACCATGACCAGCACCGCGGCCTCGCCGCCGGCCAGCACGTAGTCGCCGATGGACAGCTCGCTGACCGGCATCCGGGTCCGGGCGTCCGCGACGAACCTTGCGTCGATCCCCTCGTACCGGCCGCAGGCGAACACCAGCCACGGCTCGGCGGCCAGCTCGTACGCCGTCCGCTGGACGAACGGCCGCCCCGCCGGTGTGGGGATGACCAGCCGCGGCTGGTCTTCGCGTGCGGCGCCGGCCGCCGGCCCTGCGACGTCGTCCAGCGCGCTGCCCCACACGTCGGGGCGCATCACCATGCCCGCACCGCCGCCGTACGGCGTGTCGTCGACGGTGCGGTGCCGGTCGGCCGTCCAGTCGCGCAGGTCGTGGACGCGGATGTCGAGCACGCCGGACTCGCGGGCCTTGCCCACCAGCGAAAGCTCCAGCGGCGCCAGGTACTGCGGGAAGATCGTGATGATGTCGACCCTCACTCCGCGGCCTCCTGCGCGTCTCCCGGGTCCAGCAGGCCCGGCGGCGGGTCGACGGTCACCAGGCCGCGGTCGAGGTCCACGTCGGGGACGATCTCGGCCACGAACGGCACCAGCGCCTCGGCGCGGCCCGGCCGCCGCACGGCGAGCAGGTCGTGGCCCGGCAGGTGCACGACCTCGCCGACCTCGCCGATCCGCGTCCCGTCGCGGGTCTGCACCGGCAGGCCGACCAGCCGGTGGTCGGGGAACTCGTCCGGGTCGCCCGTGGCCTCCCGCTCGTCGACGTCCGCCAGCAACTGCACCCCGCGCAGCGCCTCCGCGGCCGACCGGTCGGGCACGCCGGCGAACCGGACCAGCAGCCGGTCACGGTGCCAGCGGACCTGCGAGACGGTCAGCGGCCCCGCGGCCGCGGGCTCTGTGGCGAGCACGGTCCCCTCCGCGAACCGCACCTCCGGCACGTCGGTGCGCACCTCGACCGCGACGTCGCCCCGTATCCCGTGGGCGCGCCCGACCCGGCCGACGGTGACGAGCATCGACGGGCGGTCAGCGGCCGTCGACGTCGACGAAGTCGATCCGGACGCCCTCGTCGGCGAGCGCGCCGATGACCGTCCGGAACGCCGTCGCCGTCCGGCCCCCGCGGCCGATCACCTTGCCGAGGTCGTCGGGGTGGACGCGGACCTCCAGCAGGCGGCCCCGGCGCTGCCGGCGGGTACGCACCGTCACCTCGTCGGGGTGGTCGACGATGCCCCGGACCAGGTGCTCGAGCGCCTCAGCGACCACGCCGGTCAGCTCTCCGAGGCGGTGTCGGCGGTGTTGTCGCCGGTCGCGTCGTCGGGCTTGCCGGCGGCGTCACCCGACGTGTCGCCGGCCTTAGCGTCGCCCGCCTTAGCGTCGCCGGCCTTAGCGTCGCCGGCCTTAGCGTCGCCGGCCTTAGTGTCGCCCGCCTTAGCGTCGTCGCCCGCCTTAGCGTCGCCCGCCTTAGCGTCGCCGGCCTTAGCGTCGCCGTCGGAACCGGCCGGCGCCTCCGCCTCAGCCGCCGGGGCCTCGGCCTTCTTCGCGGACTTCTTGGCGGTCGACTTCTTCGCCGCGGACTTCGCGGTCTTCTTGGGTGTGGTCGCCTCCGCGGCCGGCTCGCTGTGGACCTCGGCCAGCGCGGTGTTGAACACCTCGTCCTTGTCCGGCTTCGGTGGCGCGCTCTGCACCCGGTTCTCGGCGCCGGGCAGTCCCTTGAACCGCTGCCAGTCGCCGGTGATCTTCAGCAGGCTCAGCACCGGCTCGGTGGGCTGCGCGCCGACGCCCAGCCAGTACTGCACGCGCTCGGAGTCCACCTCGATCAGGCTGGGGTGCTCCTTCGGCTGGTACTTGCCGATCTCTTCGATGGCCCGGCCGTCCCGGCGGGTGCGCGAGTCGGCGACGATGATGCGGTACTGCGGTACGCGGACCTTGCCCATCCGCTTCAGCTTGATCTTGACAGCCACAGGCGTGGAGTCTCCTGTCGGTGAGGTTCGGGGGAGCCGCCGGCGGCCAGGTGGGGAAGCTGGCCCGACGTCTCCGGGTGGACACAGCGCCCGCCGGGGAGAGGGACCCGCGCAGCCGCCGGTTCGCCTGGTCATTGTGCCAGAACGGACCGCGCAGTCCCAAGCCCGGCCACCGGTTCGGCGGCGGATATGGTTCGGGCCGTGAGCGGTTCGAACGAGTACGTCAACCCTGGATCGCTGGCGGCGCCGTCGGGCTTCAGCCACGCCGTGGTAAGCGCCGGCGGGCGCACCGTGTGGCTCGCCGGCCAGACCGCACTGGACGCCGGCGGGACGGTCGTCGCGCCCGGCGACATCGTCGCCCAGTTCGACCGCGCGCTGGAGAACCTGTTGACCGCGCTGGACGCCGCCGGCGGGCGCCCCGAGCACCTCGTGTCCATGACCACCTACCTCGTCGACGTCGACGGGTACCGCGAGCGCAGCCGCGAGATCGGCCAGGTGTGGCGGCGGCGGGTCGGGCGCGAGTTCCCCGCGATGGCGGTCGTCGGCGTCTCCCGCCTCTGGGAGCCCGCGGCGCTGGTCGAGGTTCAGGGCGTCGCCGTGGTGCCGTCCTGACGCACGTGGTCGGCGAACTCGTGCGCCGGGCCGGCGAGCAGGCGGCGCAGCCCGAAGAACACGTCGCCGGCCTCGCGGCCGGGCCAGCCGTCCGGAAGCAACTCCTCGGGCAGGCCCGGATCGAGGTACGGCAGCCGGCGCCATTCGGTCAGCGTGTGGACGTAGTCCGCGAACGCCTGGCGCGGGGTCGTCCCGCCCTCCCGGCGAGCCTCGAGCACCGGCCGCCACCGCGCGATGTAGTCGGCGTACGAGCGCTGGAGCCGGTCGAGGTCCCACCACGCCGAGACGTGCTTGCGCAACTCCGCCGCATCGAGGTGCTGGGCGGTGAACAGGTCCACGTAGTGGCTCAGGCCGAGACGGCCGAGCAGGTCCGCCGTCTCGTCGGCGACGCGGGCCGGAGCGATCCACACGCCCGGGGCCACCGTGCCGAAGCCCAGCCAGGTCAGCCGCGAGCGCAGGGTGTGCCGCCGGGACCGCTCGGCCTCCGGCACGCTGAAGATCACCAGCACCCAGCCGTCGTCCAGCGCGGCCGGCCCGCGCGCGAAGATGCGCCGGTCGCCTTCCCGCAGGATCGCGTGCGCCTCGGCGGACAGGCCGTACCCCGCCGCGCCGCCGCGCTGCTCGGCCACGAGCATCCTGCGCCGCTTCAGACGCGAGATCGACGAGCGCACCGCCGGCCCGTCCACCCCGAGCGCGCCCAGCAGCCGCACCGTGGTCGCGACCGACAGCCAGCCGCCCGCCTCACGCGCATAGAGCCCGTAGATCGTGATGATCAACGCCCGCGGCGGCGACGACCGCTGCACGCCGCCACGCTATCGCGGTCTCTTGACTGTCGTCACGGCAATGTCAGACTGAGAAGCAGCCAACCCGCAGCGAGGTGATCCATGCCGCTGTCCCCCTCGTCCCACGTCGACACGTTCACCCGGGACAACCTGCCGCCGGTGGACCAGTGGCCCGAGCTCCGGTTCCACCTGCCGGAGCTGAAGTACCCGGACCGGCTGAACGCCGCCGACCGGCTGCTCGACCACACGATCGACCGGCTCGGCCCGTACCGCCGGTGCCTGGTCACCGGCGACGAGGAATGGACGTACGGCGAGTTGCGCGACCGCGCCAACCGGGTGGCCGACGTGCTCACCCGGCGGTTCGGCCTGGTGCCGGGCAACCGCGTGCTCATCCGCGGCCCGAGCAACCCGTGGCTGGTCGCGACCTGGCTCGGCGTCCTGAAGGCCGGCGGCGTCGTCGTGCTGACGATGCCGCTGTGGCGGGCGGGCGAGATCGGCACGGCGATCGAGCTCACCCGGCCGTCGCTGGCCGTCTGCGACCACCGGTTCCTCGACGCGCTCGAGACCGCGCGCGGCCAGGCCGACCACGACCTGCCCGTCGTCGCGTACGGCGGCGACGACGCCGACGACCTCGTCGCCCTCGCGGACGCGGCGTCCCCGGATGCCGAGAGCGTCGCGACGGCGGCCGACGACGTCGCGCTGCTGGCCATGACGTCGGGGACCACCGGCCGGCCGAAGGTCACCATGCACTTCCACCGCGACGTGCTGGCGATCGCCGACACCTTCAGCGGCAACGTCCTCCGCCCCCGGGCCGACGACCTGTTCACGACCACGGCGCCGTTCGCCTTCACCTTCGGCCTCGGCGCCGGGCTGGTGTTCCCGCTGCACGCCGGCGCGGCGACCCTGCTGATCGAGAAGGCCACCCCGGACGAGCTGGCGGACGCCGTCGAGCGGCACGGCGTCACGATCCTGTCCACCGCGCCCACCGCCTTCCGGGCGATGATCGCCGGCGACCGCGGGCCGCAGCTGCGCGGGCTGCGGCGGGCGGTGTCCGCCGGCGAGCACCTGCCCTCAGCGACCTGGCACGCGGTGCACGACGCGACCGGCGTACGGATCATCGACGGCATCGGGTCCACCGAGATGCTGCACATCTTCATCGCCGCGGCCGACGACGACATCCGCCCCGGCTCGACCGGGAAGGCCGTCCCCGGCTACCTCGCCACCGTGCTCGGCGACGACGGGCAGGAGGCACCCCCGGGCACTCCCGGACGGCTTGCCGTCCGCGGCCCGACCGGGTGCCGCTACCTTGCGGACGACCGGCAGAAGACCTACGTCCAGGACGGCTGGAACATCACCGGCGACACCTACGTCCGCGACGAGGACGGCTACTTCTGGTACCAGGCGCGCAGCGACGACATGATCGTCACGTCCGGGTACAACGTGGCCGGGCCCGAGGTCGAGCAGGCGCTGCTCACGCACTCGGACGTGGCCGAGTGCGCCGTGGTCGGGACGCCCGACCCGATCCGCGGCCAGGCCATCACCGCGTACGTGGTGCTGCGGCCGGGCGCCCCCCGCGACGACGCCGCGCGGACGGCGCTGCAGGAGCACGTCAAGGCCACGATCGCGCCGTACAAGTACCCGCGCGTGGTCGAGTTCCGCGACGAGTTGCCGAAGACGCTGACCGGGAAGTTGCAGCGGTTCAGGCTCCGCCAGGAGGCCGCCGAGCAGTAGGGCCGCCAGCCCGAGCGCCGAGCTAGATCTCGTCGAGATCGACCAGGCGCAGCCCTTCGACGCGGCCAAAGTGCTTGCGATTGCGCGTCGCAAGTGGCAGCTCGTGGCGGATGCAGATCCCAGCCTGCAGGCAGTCGGCAAACCCGATCGGCGTGCCGCTGGTGCGCAGCTCACCTGCGATCGACCCGGCGTACAGGGAGGAGTGCAAGTCGAGCGGCAGCGTGCGGCTTCGGAACAGGGCCATGATGGCCTCGTGCCGATCATGGAAGTCAGTCCCGAGCCGCAGCTCGAAGCCGGTGATCGCGGTGAGCCGAAGCCTCCGTTCCCGGATGAGGGCACGGACCACCCGGGTACCGTCGCCCTTGCCTCGGAGATAGTCGATGAGCAGGTCCGTATCGACGACTATGCCGCGCGCCACGTCGCTCTCGCGTCACTGATCCGCCGCCGAACCTCCTGCTCCTCCTCGTCGCTCAACATGCCCTCGAGGCCGAGCAGGAACTCGGTCTCGTTGGCGCTCATGCTCTGCAGGTACGCGTCCAGCGCCTCCTGCACGAGTGCGGACAGGCCCCGGTGCCCCCGCCGCTGCGCAAGAGAGGTGAGCGCTCGATGCTGCTCATCCGTGATCTCCACCGTCGTGCGCATGCATGCATGCTAACACGTTTGACATTTGAGTATTGCGCCCGGCGCCGCCAGGAACCAGCCCCGGAGCCGGCGGGCCGAATCCGGCCCCGTTAGCGATGTGCTCAGCCTGACAGGTCG
>JBMCTR010000029.1:0-10690 GCA_048622955.1 Actinomycetota bacterium | reverse complement strand
GGACCCAACCGGGTGGTATACGTGATCAATTGGCGAGTTAGACGGGGCGGAGGTCACCCGCGTCGGGGGACTCCTCGGCCGAAGACCCGTCCGGCTGCAGGACCTGGACGTCCCCGAGGACGCGGTCGACGACCTCCTCGATACCCAGCCGGTTCTCCACCCGGGCCAGCTTGTCGAGCTTGGCGTGCGTGGTGACGTACGGCGGGATCAACAGCGTGCAGCAGTCCTCATCCGGCAGCTGCGAGATCTCGGCGGTATCGATCCGCTTGGCCTCGTCGATGATCTCTTCCTTGTCCCACCCCACCAGCGGGCGCAGCACCGGAAGCTCGGCGGCCTGCTCCACCGCGGCCATGTTGGCCAGCGTCTGGCTGGACACCTGACCCAGGCTGTCGCCGGTCACCAGGGCCTGGGCGCCGAGCTTGTCCGCCAGCCGGTCGGCGACCTGCACCATCAGTCGCCGCTGGGCCACCACCTGCAGTTCGCCGGCGCCGGCCGCGGCGAGCGCGCGCTGCGCCTCACCGATCTTCACCAGGTGCAGCTGGGACCCGCCCTGGAACCGCTCCAGCTGCCGGACCAGCGCGTACGCCTTGTACGCCGACGACGGCCCGGTGAGCGGAGCGCCGGTGAAGTGGATGAACTCGCACCGCAGCCCGCGGCGCATCGCCCGGTACGCGGCCACGGGCGAGTCGAACCCGCCGGACAGCAGCACCAGCACCCTGCCGCTCGTCCCCACGGGCAGCCCGCCCTGACCGGGGTAACGGTCGGTCGACACGAACACCTCGTTCTCGTCGACCTCCACGGCGATCTCCACGTCCGGGTGCCTGAGGTCCACCGGCCAGCCGAGCTCCTGCTGCACCCGCGCGCCAACAAAGACCGCGAGCTCCTGCGAGTTCATCGGGAAGCCCTTGTGCCGCCGGCGTGGCCGTACCGCGAAGCTGGGCGTCCCGTCCGCCGGGGCCTTGATACGTGCCAACTCCACCGCCGCCGAGGCGGCCGCGTCCGGGGTCTTCTCCACCCGGAGCGCAGGCTGGACGACGCTAACGCCGATGAGCTGCCGTGCACGCTCGATCAGCTCGTCGTGGTGGTTCGGTGCGCTCACCGCGAGCACGCCTCCGCGCCGCCGGATCCGGTACGGGCCGCCGATGCCGTCCAGGCTGCTTCGCAGGTTGTCCACGAGCTGTCGCTCGAACCGGCCCTTGTTCCGGCCCTTGATGGCAATCTCTCCGTACTTGACCAGCACACACGGCTGCCGCACGGCGCCCCTCACCACCTTCCTGCAATCTCGGCCAAGCGCAACGGCCGGCAACGCTGCTGGTGTTCCAGCGTCCGGAGCCGGCCGCCGGTGCACCGCTTCCGCACGGTGCGCAGAGCAAAGCCTTTGGACGAACCTACCCTCTGCAACTTCCGGGCGCCCACGCCGTCACAGGTAGGTACGGCGCGGGAACACCGCGTGCGCCCCGGCGACCCGGTCGAGAAAGACCATGCCGGCACAGTGGTCGATCTCGTGCTGCAGCGCCCGGGCCTCGAAGGCGTCGGTGCGGACGGCAACCCGCTCGCCGCTCCCCGGCAGCTCGCCCGCGACAACGAGCCGCGTGGCCCGCTTGACGTCCCCGGTCAGGTCCGGCACCGACATGCAGCCCTCGCGCCCCTTCTCGCGCCGGGTCGCTTCCACGACCTCCGCGTTGCACAGCACGAACGTCCCGTGCCGGATCCGCGCCTTCGGGTGCGTGCTCACGTCCACACAGAACACGTCCAGCGACTGCCCCACCTGCGGCGCCGCCAGGCCGACGCAGCCGGGAGAGACCCGCATGGTCGCCACCAGGTCCGCCGCCAGCTGCACGACCTTGGGGTCGGCCGGGTCCGCCTGCTCGCACGGCACGCCGAGCACCGGGTGCGGGGCCGTCAGCACGGGCAGCACCCGTCCCTCGACGCCGAGCTCGGCCACGGTCCAGTCGGCGAGCCGGCTCACAGGACGTCGGCCTCCAGCGGGCGCAGCACCACGTCGACGCCGAGTTCGGCCCCGACGGCCGCGAGCCGGCCGCTGAGCCGGTCCACATCGGTCCCTTCCGGGATGTCGACTTCGGCCACCAGCACGTAGAGGTCGCCGGTCAGCCGCGTGGTCAGGTCCGTCACGTTGCCTCCGGCGTCGGCCAGCTCGCGGGTCACGGCCGACACGATTCCCGGCCGGTCACCGCCGTGCACACTGAGGACGTACGGCCGCCCCGGGGCCGGCTGCTCGGGCTCCGGTGTCACCTCGCGGGCCGACACCAACAGTGACCCGTCGCCCGTCAGCGGCTCCAGCGCCTTCTCGACTTGCGGCGGGGTCGCCGCGCCGGCGCAGATGAGCATCATCGCGAAGTGCCCACGCAGCAGCGTCATCGTCGAGTCTTCGAGGTTGAGGCCCAGCTCCGCGAGCTCCGCCGTCACGGCCGCGATGATGCCGGGGCGGTCGTGTCCGATGACGGTCACCGCGATCGTGCTCACGCTGCACCCCGCACGGACGCGACGTCTTCCACGCACGCCCACGACGTCCGCGTCAGCGGGAACTCGCTGCGCCCGTCCGCGTGCGGGCGGACGGCCAGCACCTGGCTGATGCCGATCCGGCCGGCATCGAACGACATCGCCGACCCCGTCATGTACAGCCGCCACACCCGGGCCCGCCCCGCGCCGCCCAGCCGGACGGCGCGCTCCCACGCGCGCTCGAGGTTGGCGACCCAGCGGCGCAGCGTCCGCGCGTAGTGCTCGCGCAGGTTCTCGACGTCGCGCACCTCCAGCTCCGCGTCCTCCAGCGCGCCCACCACGTCGGCCAGCGGCAGCAGCTCGCCGTCCGGGAAGACGTACGCGTCGATGAACGTGCGGCCCCGCCGGCGCGGTCCCGGCCTGCGCACGATCTGGTGGTTGACCAGCCGGCCTCCCGGCAGCAGAAGCTCGTGCAGCCGCCGGGCGTACTCGGGCCAGTTCTCCCGCCCGAGATGCTCGGCCATCCCCACGCTCGCGACCGCGTCGAACGGCTCGTCGCCGAGCTCCCGCCAGTCCTGCACCCGGATCTCCACCTGACCGGACAGCCCCGCGTCGTAGACCTTCTCCCGCGCGTACTCGGCCTGCTCCTGCGACAGCGTGATCCCGACGGCGTGAACGCCGTGCTCGCGCGCAGCGTGGATCACCAGGCCGCCCCAGCCGCAGCCGACGTCCAGCAGCCGCATGCCCCGCCGCAGGCCGAGCTTGCGGCAGATCAGCTCGTTCTTGTCGCGCTGCGCGTCCTCCAGCGTGTAGCCCGGGTCGTCCGGACGCGCCCAGTACGCGCACGAGTAGACCATGGACGGACCGAGGACCAGCTCGTAGAAGTCGTTGCCCACGTCGTAGTGGTGGCTGATCGCCTCCCGGTCGCGGCGCTTCGAGTGCCGGTCGCCGGACAGGTCCGCCTCCTCCGGCGGCGGCTTCGGGGCGGGCCCGACGGCGCCGAGCAGCACGGCTGCCCGGTACACCTCGGCGCGCTCGACAGGCGCCAGCCGGCGGCGCTCGGCAAGGTCGCGGCCCACGATCTCGAGGCGGCGCAACGCCTCCTCCAGATCGCCGTCCGCGTCGATCTCCCCGGCTACCCAGGCTCGCCCCAGCCCGATCTCGTCCGGGTGCCAGAGCAACCGCCGGATCGCCCGCCGTGACCGGATGATCAGCGTGGGATGGTGCCGCGGCCCCGCCTCGCTGCCGTCCCACGCCCGGATGCGCAGCGGGGTCGGTTCGCCGAGAAGCTTCTCGACGACCACCGCGATCCGGTCGGCGGCTCCGGTCGTTCTCGTTGCCCTCATCGGACAGCACCCCTCCCCTCTGCCGGCAAGCGTACGCGCTCGGGTGGTTCGATCACGTTCGGCAGGCGTGGCCCCGCTGCACCAGGCACGCGTGCCTGGTGCGGCACGGCTAGGCCTGCCGAACGTGATCGAACGACGGCGACGGCGGCGGGGTGGCGGCGGCGCGGAACTCCTCGTGCGGGATGTGGATGCGGCCCAGCGACACCACCTCGCGGCGGAAGAACAGCGCCAGCGTCCAGTCGAGGACGATGCGTACCTTCCTGTTGAACGTCGGCATCCGGCTGATGTGGTACGTCCGGTGCATGAACCAGGCGGGGAAGCCCTTCGCCTTGATGCCGTACACCTGCGCGACCCCTTCGTACAGCCCGAGGCTGGCGACCGAGCCCGCGTGCTTGTGCCGGTAATCGGCGGGCTGCCGTCCCTTGAACACCGCCACGATGTTGTCGGCCAGCTGCTTGGCCTGCCGGACGGCGTGCTGCGCGCTCGGGCTCGTCGTCGCGCCCGGCTCATCGGACGTCAGGTCCGGCACGGCGGCGCAGTCGCCTGCTCCCCACGCGTCCGCAACGCCCTGGACCCGCAGGTCGGCGCGGCAGCGCAGGCGGCCCTTCTCGTCCAGGGGCAGGTCCGTGTTCGCCAGCACGGGGTTGGCCTTCACCCCTGCGGTCCACACCAGGGT
Organism: Actinomycetota bacterium; assembly: GCA_048622955.1. Lineage (GTDB taxonomy): Bacteria > Actinomycetota > Actinomycetes > Jiangellales > Jiangellaceae > JBMCTR01. The sequence continues at coordinate 6,208 of JBMCTR010000029.1, read as the reverse complement.
GTCGCTGTCGAACTCCGTCCCGTCGTCCAGCACGATGTGCCCGTCCACGCACGAGCTGAGCCTGGTGTTCAGCCGGACGTCGATGCCGTGCCGGCGGAGCTCGTCGACGGTGTAGCGGCCCATCTCCTCGCCGACCTCGGGCAGGATCCGCCCGGCGGCCTCGACCAGCACCCAGCGCATGTGCTCCTGCTTCAGGTACGGGTAGTAGCGCAGCGCGTCGACCGCCATGTCCTGCAACTCCGCGAGCGCCTCGACGCCCGCGTACCCGCCGCCCACGACGACGAAGCTCAGCGCGCGCCGCCGGAGCGCCTCGTCGGCGGTCGATGCGGCCACGTCGAGCCGGTCGAGCACATGGTTGCGCAGCGCGATGGCCTCCTCCACCTGCTTGAACCCGATGCCCGTCTCGGCGAGGCCGGGGATCGGCAGCGTCCGCGCCACCGACCCCACGGCGAGCACGACGACGTCGTACGGCAGCTCGTACGGCTCACCGACGCGCGGCTCGATGTGCGCGACCTTGTCCGCGTGCGAGATGCCCGTCACCCGCCCGGCGATCACCTGGCAGTGCCGCAGCGTCCGCCGCAGCGGGACGACCACGTGGCGCGGCTCCAGCGAGCCGGCGGCCGCCTCGGGCAGGAACGGCTGGTAGGTCATGTACGACCGGGGGTCGACCACCGTGATACGGACCTTGCGCAGCTTGTTCTGCAGCCGCAGCGCGGTGTACATGCCGACATAGCCGCCGCCGACGATGAGGACGCGGGGCACCTTCTCCATGACCCTCAGGCTAGGCGCTTGTGAAAGTTCACAAGCGGTTTTTCACGCGGTTGCCGCGCGCGCCAGCACGCCGTCCAGCATGTCCTCGGTGAGCCGCCCCGTGAACGTGTTCTGCTGGCTGGGGTGGTAGCTCCCGATCAACGCCACCGAACCGCCCGGCCGGTCCAGCGCGACCTCCGCCGCGTGTCCGAACTTCGGACGGGGCCGCGGCAGCGCGAACCCGTTGCGGGCCAGCGTCCCCAGTGCGGCCGTCCAGGCGAACGACCCGAGCGCGACCACCGTCCGGACCGAGTGCAGCACCAGCGCGACCTCCCGGTCCAGCCAGTGCGCGCAGGTGTCCCGCTCCGCGGGCGTCGGCTTGTTCGCCGGCGGTGCGCAGCGGACGGCGGCGACCACCCGCGCGCCGGTCAGCGCCATCCCGTCCCCCGCGTGGACGGACGTCGACTGCGTCGCGAGGCCCACCCGGTGCAGCGAGGCGAACAGCCAGTCGCCGCTGCGGTCGCCGGTGAAGATCCGGCCGGTCCGGTTGCCGCCGTGCGCGGCCGGCGCCAGCCCGACGACCAGCACCCGCGGCGCCTCGTCCCCCCAACCGGGCACCGGACGGCCCCAGTACGGCTGGTCCTCGAACGACCGGCGCCTGGTCGTCGCGACCTCCTCGCGCCAGGTGACCAGCCGCGGGCACGCCCGGCACACCGACGACCGGGCACTCACCTCCGCCAGGTCCGCGCCGGCGGCGAGCGACGTCACCTCGTCCGCGTCGTGCGCCACGGGGGTCTCCGGCGTGGCCAGGTCGTCCGGCCAGCCACGGCCCGCGGACACGGGGCTCGCGAACGACTCGCCGGTCACGGGGTGCGGAAGCGTGGGGCGGTCCTCCGGCATCCGCACATTGTGGCCCATCCGGGCGGCGGTCAACGTGTCAACCGGCCGCAAGCGACCAGGCGATCCCGTCCAGGATGTCGTGCTCACTCACCACGACCTCGGCCACGTCCGTCCGGTCGACGATGCACCGCAGCACCAGCGCTCCCGCCGCGATCACGTCGACCCGCCCGGGATGCATCACCGGGATCGCCGCCCGCTGCGCGCGCGTCGACGACAGCAGCCGGTCGCTGATGGCCCGCACCGCGTCGGCCGGGACCCGCGAGTGGTGGATCGCGGCGGCGTCGTACCGCGGGAGACCGAGGTGGATCCCGCCCACCGTCGTCACCGAACCGGCCAGCCCCACCAGGCTCGCCGTCTCGCCGAGCGGCACCGACCGGGCGGCGTCGTCCAGCGCCGCCTCGATGTCGGCGCGGGCCGCGGCGGCCGCCGCCGCACCGGGAGGATCCGACGTGAAGTGACGCTCGGTCAGCCGGACGCACCCGACGTCCACGCTGCTCGCGGCCGCGACGTCGGCCGCCCCCAGCACCAGTTCGGTCGAGCCGCCGCCGATGTCCGCGACCAGGTACGGCGCCGGCACGTCGCCCGGCAGGTCGTGCGTGGCACCGGCGAACGACAGCCGCGCCTCCTCGTCGCCGCTCACGACCTCGGGCGTGATGCCGAGCAGGCGCCGCACCCCGCCGACGAACTCGCCGGCGTTGGCCGCCTCCCGGGTGGCGCTGGTCGCCACCATCCGGACGGCCGACGCGCCGAGGTCGTCGATCCGCCGGGCGTAGGTCTCGAGGGCGGACATCGTGCGGGCCAGCGCGGCCTCGGACAGCCGGCCCGTCCGGTCCACCCCCTCGCCGAGCCGTACGATCTCCATCCGGCGGTCGACGTCCCGCAGCGCGGAGCCGACGTCCGCGATCAGCAGCCGGACCGAGTTCGTGCCGCAGTCGATGGCCGCGACGCGCCGACTCCCGTCCGCCCCGCCCGACTTGTCAGGGCCGGCCGCGTCATCGTTGCCGGTCATGGAGTTGTCCGGCCTGACAGGTCGGGCCGTCATGCGGGCTCCACGCACGGGCCGGCCTCCCACCAGGGCGGCAGCGCGTCGAGCGCCTCGTCGCCGAGCGGGTTGACGCCCCGCCCGGCGGCCAGGGAATGGGCCACCAGGGCGTGCAGGCACTTCACGCGGCCGGGCATGCCGCCGGCGGAGACGCCGGCGATCTCCGGGACGTGCGCGACCGCCTCGCGGCGCGCCAGGTAGTCGCGGTGCGCCGCCCGGTAGGCGGCCGCCAGGTCGCTGTCGGACGCGAGCCGCTCCGTCATCTCGGCCATCACTCCTCGGGCCTCCAGTGCCGAGACGGCGGCGGTGGCTCGTGGGCAGGTCAGGTAGTACATGGTGGGGAACGGCGTGCCGTCCGGCAGCCGCGGCTCGGTCTCGACGACGTCGGGGAGCCCGCACGGGCAACGGTGCGCGACGGCCCGGACCCCACGTGCCGGACGACCGAGCTGCCGCGACACCGCCGCGATGTCGGCGTCACTGGCGGCGGACGGCCGCGGTCGGTTCGCGCGCAGCCGGTCGCTCACTGCTCGCTCTCGGCGGGCCCCGCGTCGGCGGATCGCACCGAGGTCCACAACCGCGAGTACCACGGGCCCTCGGGCTCCACCGGAAGACCGTCCGGGCCGATCTCCGGCGCCGCCGGCTCCTCCGCCTCCTCGACGACCATGTAGGCGGTCTCACCGGGCATCTTGTAGCCGAGCCGGTCCCTCGCCTCCGACCGCACGTACGCGGGGTCGTCCCACAGCCGCAGCTCCTCTTCGAACTCGGCGACGTCCTCCTCCAGCCGATCGCTCTCCGCCTGCAGCTCGGACCGTGCCTGGTGCTGGTCGTACCAGGCGCGCAGCGGGTACGCGTACGAGATCGCGAGGGCGACCAGGACAAGCGCGAGGACCGCGGCCCTGCCGGTCAGGGACGTCCGGGGGCGGGCGGACCCGTCACCGGACGACTGGGCCGGCGCCTCGACCGAGGTACGGCGCTGTTGCCCGGTCGCGGTCCGCGGGCGCGACGGCTGTCCCGGCAGTCCCGCGCGGCGGTTGCCCGGCCGGCGACTCGGTCCAGCCATGCGCGCCGCCTACTCGCCGTCCTCGGGGCCGGCGAACCGGGGGAACGCACCGGCGCCCGCGTACCGGGCCGCGTCGTCGAGCTCCTCCTCGATGCGCAGCAACTGGTTGTACTTGGCCACCCGCTCCGAGCGGGCGGGAGCTCCGGTCTTGAGCTGGCCGCTGTTGGTGGCGACGGCCAGGTCCGCGATCATGGTGTCCTCGGTCTCGCCGGAGCGGTGGCTGATCATGCACCGGTACCCCGAGTTGTGGGCCAGAGCCACGGCGTCGAGCGTCTCGGTGAGGGTGCCGATCTGGTTGACCTTGACGAGCAGCGCGTTCGCGGCGCCGTCGGCAATGCCGCGGCGCAGCCTTTCCGGGTTCGTGACGAACAGGTCGTCGCCCACGATCTGCACCCGGTCGCCGATCGCGGAGGTCAGGGTGCTCCAGCCGGCCCAGTCGTCCTCGGCGAGCGGGTCCTCGAGCGATACGAGCGGGTAGGCGTCGAGGAGGCCGTGGTAGTAGGACGCCAGGTCCTCCGCCGTCTTGGTCGCCCCCTCGAACCGGTAGCCGTCCTCGCTGTAGAACTCGGTGGCGGCGACGTCCAAGGCGAGCGCGACGTCGCGCCCGGGAGTGAACCCGGCCCGCTCGATCGCCTCCGTGATCAGGTCGAGAGCGTCTCGGTTGCTCGGCAGGTTGGGAGCGAACCCGCCCTCGTCGCCGAGGCCGGTACCCATGCCCTTGCCCTTCAGCACCGCCTTCAGGGCCTGGTAGACCTCCGACCCCCACCGCAGCGCCTCGCGGAAGCTCTCCGCCCCGGTCGGGGCGACCATGAACTCCTGGATGTCGACGTTGCTGTCCGCGTGCGCGCCGCCGTTCAGGATGTTCAGCATCGGCACCGGCAGCAGGTGGGCGTTCGGCCCGCCGACGTACCGGAACAACGGCAGCCCGGCCGACTCGGCCCCGGCCTTGGCCACCGCGAGCGAGATGCCGAGGATCGCGTTGGCGCCGAGCCGCGCCTTGTTCGGCGTGCCGTCCAGGTCGATCATCGCCTGGTCCACGAGCCGCTGCTCGCTGGCGTCGAAGCCGAGCAACTCGGGGCCGATCTCGTCGAGCACTCCGGTCACGGCCTGCTGGACGCCCTTGCCGCCGTACCGCTCCTCGTCACCGTCCCGCAACTCGACCGCCTCGAAGGCGCCGGTCGAAGCGCCCGATGGGACCGCCGCGCTGGCCAGTGTCCCGTCGTCGAGCGCGACCTCGACCTCGACCGTCGGGTTGCCCCTCGAGTCGAGGATCTCCCGGGCGCCAACAGCTTCGATCGTGGCCACGTGGTCTCCTCGCGGGTCGCCGGTGGTTACGTTCGAAGCCTATCGGTGGGACGGCCTGCGAGGCGGCACGCCCCGCGGCGCGCGTACGGACGAAACGACCGGGCGAAACGACCGGCGGGGGCGAGCCGCCGAGCCCCGGGCGCGAAGCAGACCGGCCGATCAGCCGCGCCCGGTGTGGGACCGCTCGTACTGCTCGACGAAGCTGTCCACCGGCGTGCCGGCCACCGTCTCGAGATCGTCAAGGTACTCGGCAACGGTGGTCACCTGGCTGCCCATGGTGGAATGCCACTCGGGCGCGGCCATGACCCGTAGGATGACGCTGTGACGCGGACGGACAGGGCCTCCCGGGTGATCGCGGCCCCGCCTGAACGTGTCTATGCCGCCCTCGTCGATCCGGACTCCCTCGCCGCATGGTTGCCGCCCGAGGGGATGACCGGCAGCTTCGAGCGATTCGACGCCCGGCCTGGCGGGACCTACCGGATGATCCTGACCTACGCAGACGCATCGAACGCCACCGGCAAGGCCACCGCCGACTCCGACATCGTGGAGGCCCGCTTCGTCGACATCGTGCCCGGCGTACGAGTGGTGCAGGCGGTCGATTTCGTGTCCGACGACCCGGCCTACGCCGGCACCATGACCATGACCTGGGAGGTCACCGCCACCGACGCCGGGACACGCGTGGATATCCGAGCCGACGCCGTCCCCGCCGGTATCTCCGCAGCGGCTCATGCGGCCGGCCTCGCCTCCTCGCTGGCAAACCTGGCTGCCCACGTGGAGCAGTGATACGGCCTCGACCGGGCCGTGCCGCCGTCACGCGCTGGACTCACGCTCGCGCACCGCGCGGGCGTAGGCGCGCAGGGCGTCGCGAAGCTCCTGCTCGGCGTCCAGGCCCTGCTGGTGGGCGCGGGCCACGACGGCGAGCAGCAACTCCCCGACCGGCAGGCCCGGGTCGACGTCCGGAACCTCGGGTGCGACCCCCGCGCGGGATGCACGAGTGATCGTCTTCGCCGCCAGCGAGAGCGCGGGCATGGCGGGCGGGATCCCGTCCAGCGTCGACGTCCGGCCCTTCTCGGCGGTCTTCAGCTCGTCCCACCGCGCCTTGACATGCGCGGCGGTGGGCGCGTGCGCGTCGCCGAACACGTGCGGGTGGC
>JBMCTR010000028.1:0-10770 GCA_048622955.1 Actinomycetota bacterium | reverse complement strand
CGCGGGACGTGCTCACCGCGGCCGGGCTGGGGGAGTACTTCGTGCACCGCGTCGGGCACGGCATCGGGCTGGAGACCCACGAGCAGCCGTACCTCGTCGCGGGCAACACCGAGGTGCTCGAGCCCGGCATGGCGTTCTCCATCGAGCCGGGCTTCTACCTGCCGGGCCGGTACGGCGCGCGGATCGAGGACATCGTCGTCACGACCGAGGACGGCGCGGAGCGCCTGAACCGACGCCCCCGCGAGCTCGCCGTCCTCTAGAAAGATCCCCGCCGATCATGCAATCGGCATCCGACACGCCGACTCGTCCTTCGTTGCCCACGTAGCAAAGCAATGACCGCAGATCTGGAGCCTGGCACACCACGAGTTCGACGCCATCGTCGACGGCGTTGGGCACTGGCTTGACGCCCGCCCTGACCCCGAAAGCTGGAGGGACATCGTCGTCGCGTTGTGACGGCCTACGTCAGGGCGTCGACGGCGAGGTCGACGTCGTCCTCGGTCGTGTAGAGGTGGAACGACGCCCGCAGCCGGCCGTCGCGCACCGCGGCCCGGACGCCGGCGGCGGCGAGGCGCTCCTCGGCCCCGGGAACGTCGACCGACACGATGGCCGAGTCGCCCGGCGGCAGCCCCAGGCCGGCGCGGAACCGGTTCGCCAGCGCGACGTCGTAGGCGTGCATGGCCTCGACCCCGACCTGTTCGATCAGGTCGAGCGCCGGTGCCGTCCCGACCCAGCTGAACCACGCCGGGGAGATGTCGAAGGCCCGCGCGTCGGCAGCGAGCCGCATCGGCGGGCCGTAGAACGACGCGTACGGGTCCTCGGCGGCCCACCAGCCGGCCTGCGAGGGCAGCATCCGCTCCCGGAGCTGCGGGGTGGTCGTCATGAACCCGGTGCCGCGGGGCGAGAGCAGCCACTTGTAGGCGCCGCAGACGAGCGCGTCGAACCGGGACGCGTCCACCGGCAGCCAGCCGCACGCCTGCGTCGCGTCCACCACGGTGAGCGCACCCGCGGCCGCGGCCGCTGCGGTGGTCGCGTCGACGTCCGCGACCTCTCCGGTGGCGGACTGCACCAGGCTGAACGCAACCAGGTCCGTTCCGTCGTCGACGGCCGCGGCCAGGTCGCGGGCGGGGACCGTCCGCACCTCGACTCCGCGCGGCGCCTGGGCGAACCACGGGTACAGGTTCGAGGCGAACTCCTCGACGGGTGCGAGCACCCGCGCGCCGTCCGGAAGCCCGGCAGCGATCGGCGCGATCATCTGGGACACCTGGGCGCCGGTGGAGACGTCCGAGGCCGGCACGCCGACCAGTCTCGCGAACGACTCCCGCGCGCGTACGGTGGACTCGCCCCAGCCCTCCCACGAGGTCCGCCCGGCCCTCCAGTCGGCCAGGGCGTCCTGCAACGCGTCCCAGGCAGGGCGCGGCGGCAGGCCGTAGCTCGCGGTGTTCAGCCAGCCCGGCTCGGGGTCGAACAGCGATCGCGCCTTGGGAACATCCATGACCGCATCATGACACCGGCGACGCGTCCGCCACTAAAGTGAGCGCGTGGAGGAGATCGACCGGCAGATCGTGGACCTGCTCATCCGCGACGGGCGGATGAGCTACACCGATCTCGGAAGGGCGACCGGGCTGTCCACCTCGGCAGTGCACCAGCGGGTACGGCGGCTCGAGGAGCGGGGCGTGATCCGCGGGTACACCGCCGTGGTCGACTACGAGGCGATCGGGCTGCCGCTGACCGCGTTCATCTCGATCAAGCCGATCGACCCGAGCCAGCCGGACGACGCTCCGGACCGGCTGGCGGACTTTCCCGAGATCGAGACCTGCCACTCCGTCGCCGGCGAGGAGAACTACATCCTCAAGGTTCGCGTGGGCACGCCGGGGGACCTCGAGGACCTGCTGTCCCGGATCCGGTCCAAGGCAGGCGTCTCGACCCGGACGACCGTCGTGCTGTCCACGCCGTACGAGGCGCGCCCGCCGTCCCACTGAGCCCGCCCGATTGGAGGCCAGGATGTCCACCGACGTGCTCGGACCGCCGTACACGGCGCGCACGATCCCGCTGCCGCCGGACGACGAGGGCGAGGTGGTCGCCACCCTCGTCCACCGGCCGGCGCCGGAACCGACCGGCCGGGCCGTGCTCTACCTGCACGGGTTCGACGACTACTTCTTCCAGGACCACGTGGCGGAGTTCTGGGTGACCGAGGGCTACGCGTTCTACGCGCTGGACCTGCGCAAGTACGGCCGCTCGCTGCTGCCGCACCAGACGCCGAACTTCTGCACCGACCTCGCCGAGTACGACGCGGAACTGGACGAGGCCGTGCGGATCATCCGGGACGAGGACGGCCACGGGTCGCTGACCGTCACGGGGCACTCCACCGGCGGCCTCGTCGCGGCGCTGTGGGCCGATCGGCGGCCGGGAACGGTGGACGCGCTCGTGCTGAACAGTCCGTGGTTCGACCTCAACCGGCCGTGGCTGGACCGCACCGTCCTCAGCCGCGCGATCAACGCGCTCGGCGCCCGTCGCCCGCGGCAGATCCTGCAGAAGGACGTGCCGCCGCACTACACGAGGAGCATCCACCGCGACCACGCCGGGGAGTGGGACTTCGACCTGAGCTGGAAGCGGATCAACGCCTTCCCCATCCGGGCGGGATGGATGCGGGCCATCCGGCAGGGTCATGCCCGGCTCGCGCGCGGGCTGGACGTCGGTTGCCCCGCTCTCGTGGCGTGCTCGACGCGCAGCACCTCGCCCACCCAGTGGAGCGACGAAATCTACACCGCCGACGCGGTGCTCGACGTGCGGCACATCGCACGGCGGGCCCCGTTGCTCGGGCGGCACGTCACGATCGTGCGGATCCCGGACGGCGTCCACGACCTGGCGCTGTCCGGGCCGAAGGCACGCGAGGCGTACTTCGGCGAGGTTCGCCGCTGGTGCCGAACATATGTCTGTCCGGGCGCTTGATAGGTTGCCTAACCGTGACCGATACCGCCGTGAGATCCGACCGGACGTGGTTGGTGGCGCTGGCCTCCGCGCTGTGGGGGACGTCCGCGCTGATGCGCGAGCCGCTCACCCGGGATTTCGGCGTCGCCCCGGCGACCGTGGTCTTCGGGGAGCACCTCATCCTGGTCGCCGTGATGTCGCCCTGGCTGGCGGGCGCGTTGCGCGCGCTGCGGGCATCGTCCCTGCGGACCGTCGTGTCGGTGGTGATCGTCGGTGGGGGCACCTCCGCGCTGGCGACCACGCTTTTCACCGCGGCGTTCGCGGTGGGCGACCCGATCACCCCGCAGGCGCTGCAGAAGCTGCAGCCGCTGATCGCGATGCTGTTGGCGGTGGTGATCCTGGGGGAGCGCATCCGTGCGGTCTTCTGGCTGTTCGCCGGTCCCGCGTTGGTTGGAGCGTGGTTCCTGGCCTTCGCCGAGCCGTTCGGCGTGACGCTGAGCAGCGCGCGCGGCGCCCTGCTGGCGATCGGCGCCGCGGCCCTGTGGGCCGGGGGCACGGTGCTCGGGCGGCTCGCCGGCGCCGAGCTCAGCGCCACTCATGTGACCGTGCTGCGGTTCTTCTTCGGGCTGCTGGCGATCACGACGATCGTAGGCGTCCGCGGCGACGGGTACACCGTGCCGTGGGAAGCCGTGCCGTACCTCGTCGTGCTGGCCTTGGTTCCCGGGCTGCTCGCGTTGAGCCTCTACTACCGCGGGCTGCGGCACACCCCCGCGTCACGGGCGACCTTCGCCGAGCTCGCCTTTCCGGTGACGGCGGCCGCCGTCGGCGTGCTCGTGCTCGACTCGACGCTCGCGGCGAGCCAGTGGGTCGGCTTCGGCGTGGTACTCGCCGCGGTGACCGGGCTGGCGTTCCACGAGAACCGACGGCGCCGGCCCGCCGTCCCGGTGCCGGACATGGTGAAGGACGCCGTCCGGCTGAACTGAGCGGCTCACCGGGCTGACGACGGACCCGACGTCGATATCCAGACCGCACCTGAATACCGAGACCGTCGCAAACACCGTTATACTATTCAGTAACCGGCGGATTCGGTATTGAGGTGCGGCCGCAGTATCGAAGTCCAGCCGCCATCGAGGAGAAGGCCACTCCCGGCCTATCAGCTGAACGCCGACTCGCCGGTCAGCGCCTGCCCGATGACGAGTTGGTGGATCTCCGCGGTGCCTTCGTAGGTGAGGACCGTTTCCAGGTTGCTGGCGTGCCGCATGACGGGGTAGTCGAGGGTGATGCCGTTGGCGCCGAGGATGGTGCGGCAGGTGCGGGCGATGTCGAGGGCCTCGCGGGTGTTGTTGAGCTTGCCGAGGCTGATCTGGTGGGGTTCGAGGGTGCCGGCGTCCTTGAGCCGGCCGAGGTGCAGGGCGAGCAGGTAGCCCTTGTGCAACTCCAGGGCGGCGTCGGCGAGCTTGGCCTGGGTGAGCTGGAAGCCCGCCAGCGGCTTGTCGAAGATCTCGCGGTCGGCGGCGTAGCCGAGCGTGGTCTCGAGGCAGTCGCGGGCCGCGCCGAGCGCGCCGAAGATGATGCCGAACCGGGCCTCGTTCAGGCACGACAGCGGGCCGCGCAGGCTGGAGGCCTCGGGCAGCACGGCGTCGCCGGGGACGCGGACGCCGTCGAGCACGAGCTCGCTGGTCACCGACGCGCGCAGGGACAGCTTGCCGGTGATCTCGGGGGCGCTGAACCCGGGCGTGTCGGTCGGGACGACGAACCCCCGGAAACCGTCGTCGGTGCGGGCCCACACCACGGCGACGTCGGCGACCGAGCCGTTGGTGATCCACATCTTGGTGCCGTCGAGCACCCAGTCCGAGCCGTCGCGGCGGGCGCGGGTGCGCATCCCGGCCGGGTTGGAGCCGAAGTCCGGCTCGGTCAGCCCGAAGCAGCCGATCAGCTCACCGGCGGCCATGCCCGGCAGCCAGGCCTGCTTCTGCTCCTCCGAGCCGAACCGCCAGATCGCGTACATCGCCAGCGATCCCTGGACCGACACCAGGCTGCGCAGCCCGGAGTCGGCGGCCTCCAGCTCGAGACAGGCCAGCCCGTACGACACGGGGTTCGTGCCCGCGCACCCGTACCCCGTCAGGTGCATGCCAAGCAGCCCGAGCTTGCCGGCCTCGCGGGCCAGCTCGGCCACCGGCATCGTGCCGGACTCGTACCACTCCGCGAGGTGCGGCCGCACCCGGTCGGCGGCGAAGCGTCGCACCGTCTGCTGAATGGTCTTCTCGTCGTCGCTGAGCAGATGCTCGATGCCCAGCAGCTCCAACGGGTCCGTCATGGGACCACGCTATCCCGCCTGGTGCACCCGCCCAGTCCTCGGGACGTGCAGGACGTTTCGGTGTCCCACTACGGTGAGACGGCGTCGCGGTTGATGGCATCCGGTTCCGCGCGAGCGCCGTGTCGCACGAGGCGGGCAGCGGCCTCCTCGATCTCGGCCTCCCCGAGCAGCACGTGGTGTGCCGCCGGCCCGAGGGGCACGAGGCTGTCCCGGCTCGTGACGCGCGAGATCGCCCCACCGAACCCCGCATCCACCAGCGCCGCCAGCACGCCCTCGGAGACGCCGCCGCTGTGCCGGGTCTCGTCGACCACGAGCACGCGCCCGGTGGCGGTGGCTTCCCGAACCAGGTCGTCCACGGGCAGCGGCGCCAGCCACCGCAGGTCCAGCACGCGCGCGCCGATCTCGTACCCCGCTAGCCGCCGGGCGACGCGCAGGCTCATCCGCACACCGTTGCCGAACGACACCAGCGTGACGTCGCGCCCGTCGCCGTACGCCAGGGCACTGCCTACGGGGACGTGGCCGGAGATCCAGGTGCCAGGCGGCTCGTACGGGTCCAGCCAGCCGCCGTCGTCCTGTTCGTGCAGGTCGCGCTCGTGGTAGAGCGCGATCGGCTCCAGGAACACGCAGACCGAGCCGTCGACGGTGGCACTGGCCCAGCAGGTGCGCAGCATCGCGGCGGCGTCCGCTCCGCGTGCCGGGCAGGCGATGATCAGGCCGGGGATGTCGCGCAGCGCGCCGACCGCGTTGTCGTTGTGGAAGTGGCCGCCGAAGCCCTTCTGGTAGCCGAGGCCGGCGATGCGCACCACCATCGGGTTGCGGTACCGCCCGCGGGAGAAGAACGACAGCGTGGCCGCCTCCCCGCGAAGCTGGTCTTCGGCGTTGTGCACGTAGGCGAGGTACTGGATCTCCGGGACCGGAAGCAGCCCCGCCAGGCCGGCGCCGAGGCCGAGCCCGAGGACGGACTGCTCGTCCAGCAGGGTGTCGAACACGCGCCGGGCGCCGAACCGGCGGGCCAGTCCCCGGGTCACGCCGTACACGCCACCCTTGCGCCCGACGTCCTCGCCGAACACGAGCACCCGCGGGTCTGCTGTGAGGATGTCTGACAGCGCCGCGGTGATGGACGCCGCCAGGGTCAGCCCCGACTCGTGAGCGTGGTGTGACGGCTCGGCCGCGGAGTCAGTCGCGCCATCGCCGGACGGCTGGGGCGTAACGGCGTCGGCCAGTTCCTGAACAGCCTCGGCGACGGCCTGCGGGTGCCGCGGCGCCAGCGGAGCCATCACCTGATCGGCGGACTGCAGCGGTGCCGGGTAGCCGAGCACGTCGAGCTCGCGGCGCACCGCGGCGGCTGCGTCGTCGTACCGCTGGAGTACCTGGTCAGGGGTGGCGGCGCCCGCCTCGACCAGCGCGGTCGCGGTGCCGAGCAGCGGGTCGCGGGCGTAGTCGGCCTCGATCTGGGACGGCGTGCGGTAGGTGATCTCCGCGTCGCTGCCGGCGTGCCCCTGGAACCGGACGGTGTGCAGGTGCAGGAAGGCCGGGCGGCGGAGGTCGCGGACGTGCTCGGCTGCGGCGCGCGCGGCTTCGTACGTCCCGGCCGGGTCGAACCCGTCCGCGGCGACGTAGGCGAGACCGGAACGCGAACCGTACGTTTGCTCGATCCAGCCGGCCGGCGTCGGGACCGAGATGCCGTAGCCGTTGTCCTCGCAGACGAACAGCACCGGCACCGGCAGCCGCTGGTACGCGGTGTGCAGCGCGGTGTTGATCGCGCCCGCGGCCGTCGAATGGTTGACCGACGCGTCGCCGAACGAGCAGACCACGATGGCGTCGGCCGGCCACAACAAGGGGACGCCGAGCTTGTTGGCGCGCTGCAGCGCCACCGCGAGGCCGACGGCGCGCGGCAGGTGGGAGGCGACGGTCGAGGTCTGCGGGATCACGTGCAGGGCGGAGTTGCCGAAGACCTTGTGCCGGCCGCCGGCGATGGGCTCGTCGGCAGCGCACAGCAGGCCCTGGAGGACGTCGCGCGCCGGGCTTGCCCCCGGAACCTGCGCCGCCCGCGCCTGGTAGAAGCCGCCCGACCGGTAGTGCAGCAACGCCGGGTCGGTCGGGCGCAGCGCCGCCGCGACGGCCGCGTTGCTCTCGTGCCCGGCCGAGCCGATCGTGTAGTAGCCGCGACCCTCCGCCTGCAGGTCCCGCGCCGCGAAGTCGAGGTGCCGGCTGGTCGCCTGGGCGTCGAAAAGGTCCAGCGCGGCACCGACGGTCAGGGCGCTGCCGTCCCGCAGCGGCGTGTCCCGGTCGCTGGTACCGGCCGACGTCGGACCGGCCGGCCGCTGGCGGGCGACGGCCGACCGGAACGCCTCGTCGAGCGGGTTGCTCACGAATCCAGCCGCACTCCCAGGTCGGGCACCAGTTCGGCGACATCCATCTGCGCTTTCTGCAGCCGCCCACTGTAGTCCCAGTTCATCGACTGCCAGCGGGTGAACTGGTCGAGCACCCAGATGCCGGACTGCCGGGCGCCGTTGCCCGACTTGCCGTTGCCGCCGAAGGGCAGGTGCGCCTCGGCACCGGACGTCGAGTTGTTGATGCTGATCATCCCGGCGGAGATGCGCCGCCGGAATGTGAAGACCTCCCGCGGCTCGTTGGTGTACAGCGCCGCCGACAGCCCGTACCCCGGTGCGTTGCCCAACTCGATCGCCTCGTCGAACGACGAGTACGAGGCGACGCCCACGATCGGGCCGAACGTCTCCCGATCGAAGATGGCGTCGCCAGGCCGGACGCCGTCCACGACGACCGGGTGGTAGTACAGCCCGGCGGACGGGTCGCCGGCGAACCCGGCCCGCGGGCTGTCCGCGGTGATGCGGCCGGGCGTGCCGTACACCGTGTGGTGTGGTTGCACCCAGGTGAGGTACTCCTCGAACCGGTCGGCGAACTTCTGGTCCAGCAGCGGGCCCATCAGCACCTCGCCGGACGGCTCGCCGACGACGGACTCCTCGACGGCCTTGGTGAACCGGGCCAGGAAGTCGTCGTGGACGGACTCGTGCACGATCACCGTCCCGAGCGAGGTGCAGCGCTGCCCGGCGGTGCCGAACCCGGAGAACAGCGCGCCCTCGACGGCGAGGTCGAGATCGGCGCTCGGCGCCACGATGAGCGGGTTCTTGCCGCCGAGCTCCAGGCAGGGCGCCTGCAGGTGGCGGCCGACCAGCTCGCCGATCTTGCTGCCGACCGTGGGGGAGCCGGTGAAGCCCACCTTGTCGACGTGGCCGGCGTCCAGCGCGCGCTCGAGCCCGGCGTAGGTCTGCTCGCCGTCCGCGTGGACGATGTTGAACACCCCGTCGGGCAGCCCGCCGCCGCGGACGAACAGCTCGTGGAACGCGGCGGAGATCGCGGGGGAGTACTCGGCGGGCTTCCAGACGACCGTGTTGCCCGCCAGCAGCGCCGGGACGATGTACCAGGACGGGACGGCCACCGGGAAGTTGCCGGCCGTGACGACGGCGACCGTGCCGACCGGGTTGCGGAACGTGAACAGCTGCTTGTCCGGCATCTCGCTGGGGACGGTCTGCCCGTACAGCCGGCGGCCCTCGCCGAGGAAGAAGTCGCAGGTGTCGATGATCTCCCGGACCTCGCCCATGGCCTCGCCGAACGGCTTGCCGATCTCGCGGGTGACGATCCGGGACAGCGCCTCGGCGTTCGCTTCGACCAGGCGGCCGATGTGCGCGATCGCCCGTCCCCGGACGGGAGCGGGGATCTCCGCCCAGGCGGGCTGCGCCCGCTTCGCCGACTCGGCGGCGGTCACGAACGTGTCGGCGTCGCCCTGGACGACCTCGGCCACCACCTCGTCGAGCCGGGCCGGGTTGCTGCTGACGACTGTGCGGCCCTCGGTGACCGGCGTGCCGTCGATGACGGAGGCAACGGTGCGGTTCATGACGGTCACTCCTCTACAGACTCTTCACGACACGCTCCACGGCGGCGGCGGCGAGCATGAGCTCGTCCTCGGTGACGGACAGCGCGGGCCGGAACCGGATGGCCCGCTCGCCGCTGGGCAACGTGAGCACATGCTCATCGTCGCGCAAACGGGCGAGCGCGTCATCACGTGTTTTCCGGTCAGGCAGGTCGATTGCCACCATCAGCCCGCGGCCGCGGGGATTGGCGGCGGTGCCGGGGTGTGCCTCGGCGATGGCGCGCAGGGCGTCGAGGAGCCGGGCGCCCTTCGGAACGGCCTGCCCGATCAGCCCGTCCCGCTCGATGAGCTCGAGGATCCGCCGGGAGCGCACCATGTCGACCAGCCCTCCGCCCCAGGTGGAGTTGATCCGTCCGGACACGGCGAAGACGTTCTCGGGCACCTCGTCGATGCGGCCGCCGGCCATCACGCCGCCGAGTTGCGCCTTCTTGGAGAACGCGACGAGGTCGGGCTCCAGTCCGAGTTGCTGGTACGCCCACGGGGTTCCGGTGGTGCCGACTCCGGTCTGGACCTCGTCGAGCACGAACAGCGCGTCGTGGGCGTGCGCGAGCCGTTGCATGGCCTGGAGGAACTCACCGCGCATGTGGTTGTCGCCGCCCTCGCCCTGGATCGGCTCGGCAATGAACGCGGCGATGTCGTGCGGGTGGGCGGCGAACGCCTGCTCGGCCTGGCGCAGCGCGTGCTGCTCCGCGGCCTGCAACTCGTCCTCGGACGCGGCGAAGTGGATCGCCGGGACCTCGATCCGCGGCCAGTCGAATTGGGGGTAGCGCGCGGTCTTGACCGGCTCGGTGTTGGTGAGCGACATCGTGTAGCCGGTGCGGCCGTGGAACGCCCGTGTCAGGTGCAGCACGCGGGTGCCGAGCGCGGGATCGCGGCCGTTGGCCTCGTTGTGCCGGCTCTTCCAGTCGAACGCCGCCTTGAGCGCGTTCTCGACGGCCAGACCGCCGCCCTCGATGAAGAACAGGTGCGGCAGCCTCGGGTCGCCGAGCACCCGGACGAACGTCTGGACGAACTCCGCGTAGTGGGTGGAGTAGATATCGGAGTTGGCCGGCTTGTTGGCGGCGACCTCGGCGAGCAGCGCCATGAACTCCGGGTCGTCGACGATGCCGGGCGGGTTGCACCCGAGCGGAGCCGACGAGTAGAAGGCGTACATGTCGAGATAGCGCCGGCCGTTGCGGGCGTCGATGATCCACGACCCGTGGCTGGCCTTCGTGTCCAGGACGAGCTTGAACCCGTCGGTGAGCAGATGCCGGCCGAGTACCTCGTGCACCTCGTCCGGACGGACGCCGGGGTGTCCGGTCATGTCGCCGCCTCCTCTTCGATCGACTGGTCGAGCCGAGAACAATCAACGGTGTGATGCTTGATCTACAGCAGAGTTTCCGTTGTGCTCCGATTCTAGATGTACGACGTCCGGTGCGGGGACCGTGATCTCCGGCAAGGCGCTGCGCCCGAGTGGGCGGTCTGAGCCACGCGGCTGCCGTGAAGGCCCGGGCGGGTGGGTGACAAGTGAGTGACGCTCGGGCGGTTTACGCGCGCCGCCGGGGACGCGACCGTAGCCGCGCGGCCGGCAGCG
>JBMCTR010000027.1:0-10780 GCA_048622955.1 Actinomycetota bacterium | reverse complement strand
GCGTCGTAGACGGTGCGTTTGGGCAGGTTGAGCTCACGGGCGACGGCGGCGACCGCCTCCTTGCGCGGCACGCCGGCGGCCTCCCGGTCGGCCACGAGCGCCGCGGCCTGCTCGGGTGCCGCATCGGCCGGCGATGCCGGTGCCCCTGCCACGACCAGGGTGATCTCACCCAGCGGCTGCTCGGACGCGGCCCATTCCGCCAACTCGCCCAGCGCGCCGCGCCGCACTTCTTCGTGGGTCTTGGTCAGTTCCCGGCAGACCACGGCGCGGCGGTCGGCACCGAACGCCTCGGCCATGGCGGCCAGCGTCGCAGTCACCCGGTACCGCGACTCGAAGAACACCATCGTGCGGTCCTCGTTCCGCAGTTCGGCCAGCCGGCGGCGCCGCTCGCCGGCCTTGCGCGGCAGGAAGCCCTCGAAGCAGAACCGGTCCACCGCGAGCCCGCTGACGGCCAGCGCGGCGAGCACGGCCGACGGGCCCGGTACGACGG
The DNA here is from genome assembly GCA_048622955.1 of Actinomycetota bacterium. Classification (GTDB taxonomy): domain Bacteria; phylum Actinomycetota; class Actinomycetes; order Jiangellales; family Jiangellaceae; genus JBMCTR01. The sequence continues at coordinate 10,290 of JBMCTR010000027.1, read as the reverse complement.
TCACGCGCACGTCGGCTGCCGCCGCCGCAGCCACGAGCCGGTAGCCCGGATCCGAAACGCTGGGCATCCCGGCGTCCGTGACGACCAGGACGCGCGCCCCGCGGCGCAACTGCTCCAGCAACTCCGCCGCCCGCTGCGCCTCGTTGCCCTCGAAGTACGAGACCACCCGACCGGAGATCTCGGCGCCGAGCGCCGTCGCGAGCCGCCGCAGCCGCCGGGTGTCCTCCGCGGCCACGATGTCCGCCGCGGCCAGCTCGCGTGCCAGGCGGGGAGGAGCGTCCGCCATGTCGCCGATCGGCGTACCCGCCAGCACGAGCAACCCGCTCACGGCCCCATCGTCCCAGGCCCTGCCGGATGCCAATCCACAACGTAGGACGTTGTGGATTGGCAACCTGCAAGCGGGGGTGGCCAGCCGGCGGCGTCCTCCTAGGATGTCGCGCGTGACCCGCGGAGCGGAAACGATGGTCCAGGACGAACCGGCGCCACCGGAGACGGACCGGGAGGCCGTGCGCAGGGCCGCCGTACGCGAGCGGCTCGTCCGGCCGATGCCGGCGGACCGGCTCCTGGGCTGGGCCGCGACGCTGTTCGTGGGCGCCGTCGCCGCGGCGCTGCGGCTCATCGATCTCGGGCGACCGCACCGGCTGGTGTTCGACGAGACGTACTACGCGAAGGACGCGTTCTCGCTGCTCCGGTTCGGCGAAGCGCGCGGTTTCGTCGACGGTGCCGACGAGATGGTGCTCGCGGGAAACCTCGACATCTTCGCCGACGACCCCTCGTTCGTCGTCCATCCGCCTGCCGGCAAGTGGCTGATCGCCGGCGGCATCGAACTGCTCGGCATGGATCCGACCGGATGGCGCCTGGCCAGCGCGCTCGCCGGCATCGTCACGGCGATGCTCGTGGTACGGGCCGGTCGCCGGCTGTTCCGGTCCACGCTGCTCGGCGCGCTCGCCGGACTGCTGCTCGCCGTCGACGGCATGGCCATCGCCGTGAGCCGGATCGCGCTGCTCGACGGGATCCTGACGATGTTCATCGTCGCGGCGTTCGCCTGCCTGCTCATCGACCGCGACGCGGCCCGCCGCAGGTACGCCCGGTGGGCGGAGCGACCGCTGTTCGACCCCGATCGCAGCGCCTTGGGACCGCTGCTGGCGTGGCGGCCATGGCGGCTGTCTGCGGCGGTGCTGCTGGGGCTGGCGTGCGCGACGAAGTGGAGCGGGGTGTTCGCGGTCGCGGCGTTCGGGCTGCTCACCGTCGCGTGGGAGGTTCGGGCCCGGAAGGCTGCCGGAGTCTCCTCGCCGTGGCTCGGGGCCTTGTTCAAGGACGGCCCGCTGGCGTTCGTGACGATCGTGTTCACTGCTCTCGTCACCTACGTCGCGACCTGGGCCGGATGGCTCGCCGGCGACGGCGGGTACGCACGCGACTGGGCTGCTGGGAGGCCAGGTGCCGGGATCGGCGCGATCGTGCCCGACTCGCTGCGCAGCCTGTGGCACTACCACGCGGAGATCCTGCACTTCCACAGCACGTTGACCGAGTCGCACGACTACGCCTCGCCGGCCTGGGGCTGGCCGCTCCTGACCCGCCCCGTCTCTTTCGACTACGCCTGCCTCAACCAGGAAGGCCAGGGCTGCAGCGGCGACGAGCCCGTCCAGGAGATCCTCGCGCTCGGCACGCCACTGCTGTGGTGGGGTGGCTGCCTGGCGCTGTTGGTCTGCCTGTGGAGGTGGGCGGCCAGCAGGGACTGGCGCGCCGGAGCGATCCTGTCCGGTGTGCTCGCCACCTGGGTGCCGTGGGTGATCCTCGACCTGTTCCTCGACCGGACGACGTTCTCGTTCTACGCCGTGGCCCTCGCTCCGTTCCTGGTGCTGGCGGTCGCCTACGCCATCGGCCTGGTGCTCGGGCCGCGCAACGCGCCTCCGCTGCGACGCACCGCGGGGGCTGCGATCGCCGGGGCCTACGTGCTGTGCACCGTGGCCGTCGCCGCCTACTTCTACCCGATCCACGTCGACGCGGTGATTCCGTACGTGGAGTGGCTGGACCGAATGTGGTTCGAAACGTGGATCTGAGCTGAGCCGGATTCGCCGCGTCCCGGCTCGAAGTAGCGAAACATCACTATGTTACCGCATCGCACGCGCAGCCATTCACCACCCCCCACTGGGCGCTTGTGGAATGTCCGCTCACCTCGGCAAAGGTGCAGGTCAGAGCGCAAATTGGGAGGCCGAGGTTGTCATCCTGCGGGCAATCACCTAACCTAACTCCCAAGCACCCCAATGGAGGAGGGAGTGAAAGTTGAGACATGGTCTCAGGTAACGTACAAACGGCGGTGCCCGAACAAGACTTCGGCGACAGCCCCACGGATGTCCGGACGACCGACCACTACGTTGCAGAGTATGTTGAGGGTTTCGTCGATAAGTGGGACGAACTCATCGACTGGAAGAAGCGCTACGAATCTGAGGGCAGCTTCTTCATCGACCAGCTCAAGGCCCGCGGTGTCAAGAAGGTGCTGGACGTAGCGACCGGCACCGGGTTTCATTCAGTGCGGCTGCTGGAAGAGGGCTTCGAGACCGTCAGTGCCGACGGCAGCCCCGAGATGCTGGTCAAGGCTTTCTCCAATGGCCTCAAGCGCGGCCACATCCTCCGCGTCGTCAATGCCGACTGGCGTTGGCTGAACCGGGATGTCCATGGCGAGTACGACGCGATCGTCTGCCTCGGCAACTCGTTCACCCACCTGTTCTCCGAACGGGACCGCCGCAAGGCACTCGCCGAGTTCTACGCGATGTTGAAGCACGACGGCGTGCTCATCATCGACCAGAGAAATTACGATTCCATCCTCGACGGTGACTTCTCGACGAAGCACACGTATTACTACTGTGGCGAGGATGTGTCGGCCACTCCGGAGTATATCGACCAAGGATTGTGCCGGTTCCAGTACAAATTCTCTGACAATTCGCAGTACCACTTGAACATGTACCCGCTCCGCAAAGATTACATGCGGCGCCTGCTCCGGGAAGTCGGTTTCCAGAACATCGATACCTACGGTGATTTCAAGGAGACCTACCTGGCCGACGACCCGGACTTCTTCATCCACGTCGCCGAGAAGTCGTACCGCCGGGACGAGGAGCTCACCGAGCTCTACTCCTCGGCGGTGCACACCGCGAGGAACTACTACAACTCCGAGGACGCCGACAACTTCTACGCCACGATCTGGGGTGGCGAGGACATCCACATCGGCCTCTACGAGTCCGCGGACGAGTCCATCGACACCGCCAGCCGCCGCACGGTCGAGCGGCTGTCCGGTCTCGTCCAACCGACGCCGGACACCCGCATCATCGATGTCGGGGCCGGCTACGGCGGCGCGGCTCGTTACCTCGCGAGGACCTTCGGCTGCCGGGTGACGTGTCTCAACCTCAGCGAGGTCGAGAACGAGCGCAACCGGCAACTGAACCAGGCGCAGGGCCTCGCCGAACTGATCGACGTCGTCGACGGATCGTTCGAGGACCTGCCGCTGGAGGACAACGCGTTCGACGTCGTCTGGTCGCAGGACGCGTTCCTGCACAGCGGCGACCGGGCCCGTGTCCTCGAGGAGGTCGCCCGGGTGCTTCGTCCCGGCGGCCAACTGGTGTTCACCGACCCGATGGCGGCCGACGACTGTCCGCCCGGCGTCCTTGCACCGATCCTGCAGCGGCTCCAGCTCGACACGCTGGCCACGCCCGGGTTCTACCGGCGCGAGCTCTACCGCCTCGGTTTCACGACGGTGTCCTTCGAGGACGCCACGTCGCAGCTCGCCGCGCACTACCAGCGCGTGTTCGAGGAGACCGAGCGGCGGGCCGCCGAGCTCGAGGGCAAGGTCAGCACCGAGTACCAGGAGCGAATGAAGACCGGGCTGCGGCACTGGGTCAACGGCGGCAAGGCCGGCCACTTGGCCTGGGGCTTTTTCCACGCAACCTGAGCGGCCCCAGCAGATCACGACTACTGTCAGGCGCGGATTTCCCCGACAACGTGTGCTTCGGGGAACCGCTGCCTACCCTGACGAGTCGGGAACGAAGTGAGGGAGACGATGACACCGCGACGACTTTTCACGAGCGAGTCCGTGACCGAGGGTCACCCGGACAAGATGTGTGATGCCATCAGCGACTCCATCCTGGACGCGATGCTCGCCCAGGACCCCGGCTCGCGGGTGGCCGTAGAGGCCATGGTCACGACCGGCCAGGTCCAGGTCGCCGGCGAGATCACAACCGAAAGCGACGTCAACATTCCGAACGTCGTACGCGACCGGATCCTCGAGATCGGCTACGATTCGTCGGCCAAGGGGTTCGACGGCGAGACGTGCGGCGTCAACGTCGCGATCGGCACCCAGTCCCCGGACATCGCGCAGGGCGTCGACACCGCGCACGAGACCCGCGTCGAGGGCGCCACCGACGACCTCGACTCCCAGGGCGCGGGTGACCAGGGGCTGATGTTCGGCTTCGCCTGCTCCGAGACGCCTGAGCTGATGCCGATGCCGATCGCACTCGCGCACCGGCTGGCCCGCCGGCTGACCGACGTGCGGCGCAACGGCACCGTGCCCTACCTCCGGCCGGACGGCAAGACCCAGGTGACAGTGGAGTACGACGGAGACCGGCCGGTCCGGCTGCAGTCCGTCGTGGTCTCCAGCCAGCACGCCTCCGACGTGGATCTCGACGAGATGCTCGCGGTGGACATCCACAAGCACGTCGTGAACCCCGAGGTGGACTCCCTCGGCCTGGACATCGACAGCGTCCGGCTGCTGGTCAACCCCACCGGGCGATTCGTCACCGGCGGCCCCATGGGCGACGCGGGGCTCACCGGCCGGAAGATCATCGTCGACACGTACGGCGGGATGGCCCGGCACGGCGGCGGCGCGTTCTCCGGCAAGGACCCGTCCAAGGTGGACCGCTCCGCGAGCTACGCCATGCGGTGGGTCGCCAAAAACGCGGTTGCGGCAGGCCTCGCCGAGCGGATCGAGGTCCAGGTGGCCTACGCCATCGGCAAGGCGGCGCCGCTCGGCCTGTTCATCGAGACCTTCGGCACCGAGGCGGTGGACCCGCAGAAGATCCAGCTCGCCATCGACGAGGTCTTCGACCTGCGGCCGGCCGCGATCATCCGGGACCTCGACCTGCTCCGCCCGATCTACGCTCAGACCGCGGCCTACGGTCACTTCGGGCGCCGGGACGTCGATCTGCCGTGGGAGCGCACCGACCGGGTCGACGCGCTGCGCGCGGCGGCGAAGCTCTGAGGCGCTGGTGGTGATCGACATGCGCATGGCCGTCACCGGATCCATCGCGACCGACCAGCTGATGGTCTTCCCCGGCAGCTTCTCGGACCACCTGCTGCCGGACCAGCTCGAGCAGGTATCGCTGTCGTTCCTGATCGACCAGCTCGACGTCCGGCGCGGCGGCGTGGCCGGGAACGTCTGCTACGGCCTCGGCCACCTGGGCTTCACGCCGATCCTGGTCGGTGCGGTCGGCCATGACTTCGAGGACTACCGGTCATGGCTGGAACGGCACGGTGTCGACACCGCTTCGGTGTACGTGTCCGACACCCTGCACACGGCGAGGTTCGTCTGCACGACCGACCGCATGCAGAACCAGATCGGCTCGTTCTACGCGGGCGCGATGGCGGAGGCTCGCAACATCGAGCTCGCGTCCGTCGCCGACCGCTTCGGCGGGCTGGATCTGGTGATCATCGGCCCGAACGACCCGGTGGCCATGCTGCGGCACACCGAGGAGTGCCGCGATCGGGGTTACCCGTTCGCGGCCGACGTCGGGCAGCAGGTGACCCGGATGCCCGGCGACGAGCTCCGCGAGCTCGTCAGAGGGGCCGACTACCTGCTCACCAACGAGTACGAGCACAGCCTGCTGCTCGAAAAGACGGGCTGGTCGGCCGACGAGGTGCTGGCGCAGGTGGGATCCTGGATCACCACGCTCGGCCCCGCGGGGGTCCGCTCCGAGTCGCGGAACGCGCCGGCCGTCACGGTGCCCGCGGTGCCCGCCAAGCGGGAGGTCGACCCCACGGGGATCGGCGACGCGTTCCGCGTGGGCTACTTCGCCGGCCTGGCCTGGCAGCTGCCGGCCGAGCAGGCGATGCAGCTCGGCTGCGTCCTCGCGACGACCGCGCTGGAGGTCAACGGCCCGCAGGAGTACACCGTCGAGCCGGACGAGATCATCCGGCGGCTCGCCGACGTTTACGGAGAGGAGGCCGCGGCGCGCCTGGCGCCGCGCTTCCATAGGACGGACTTATGAGCGCACCGCTGCTGACCGCCCTGAACGAGCGCGTCCTCGTCGCCGACGGCGCGATGGGGACGATGCTGCAGTCCCACGACCTGAGTCTGGACGACTTCAGCGGGCTCGAGGGCTGCAACGAGATCCTCAACGTCACCCGTCCGGACGTGGTGCGGTCCGTGCACCGCGCCTACCTCGAGGCCGGTGCCGACCTGATCGAGACGAACACGTTCGGCACCAACTGGGCGAACCTGGCCGAGTACGGCATCGAGGACCGGATCCGCGAGCTCGCCGAACGCGGTGCCGAGCTCGCCCGCGAGGCGGTCGACGAGGTCGGCGGCGACGGGCGCGCACGCTTCGTGCTCGGCGCCATGGGACCGGGCACCAAGCTGCCCACGCTCGGGCACGTCGACTTCGCCACCCTGCGCGACGCCTACGTCGAGCAGGTCCGCGGCATGCTCGCCGGCGGCGTGGACGCCGTCCTGGTGGAGACGAGCCAGGACCTGCTGCAGACCAAGGCGGCCGTCATCGCGGCGCGCCGGGCGATGGCGGCGGAGGGCCGCGACGTGCCGGTCATCGCCCAGGTCACCGTCGAGACCACGGGCACGATGCTGGTCGGCAGCGAGATCGGCGCGGCGCTCACGGCCCTGGAGCCGCTCGGGGTCGACCTGATCGGCATGAACTGCGCGACCGGGCCCGCCGAGATGTCGGAGCACCTGCGGTACCTGGCCCGGCACGCACGGGTGCCGGTGTCGGTGATGCCGAACGCCGGCCTGCCGGAGCTCGGCCCGAACGGCGCGGTCTACCCGCTCGGGCCGGACGAGCTGGCCGAGGCGCTCGGGAGGTTCGTGACCGACTTCGGCGTCCGGCTCGTCGGAGGCTGCTGCGGCACCACGCCCGAGCACGTGCGGCGGGTCGTCGAGGCGGTCGCGCCGCTGCAGCCCGCCGCCCGGGAGCCGGAGTACGAGCCCGGTGTGTCGTCGGTCTACCAGGCGGTGCCCTTCCGCCAGGACGCGAGCGTCCTGATGATCGGCGAGCGCACCAACGCCAATGGCTCCAAGGCGTTCCGGGAGGCGATGTCCGAGGACAGGTTCGACGACTGCGTCGAGATCGCCCGGTCCCAGACCAGGGACGGCGCGCACCTGATCGACCTGTGCATCGACTACGTCGGCCGGGACGGGGTCGCCGACATGGCGGAGCTCGCGGGACGGCTGGCCACCGCGTCGACGCTGCCGATCATGCTCGACTCGACCGAGCCGGACGTCCTCGCCACCGGCCTGGAACGGATCGGCGGCCGGTGCGTCATCAACTCGGTGAACTACGAGGACGGCGACGGCCCCGACTCCCGCTTCCAGCGCGCGATGCGGGTGGCCTCCGAGCACGGCGCCGCGGTGGTGGCGCTGTGCATCGACGAGGACGGCCAGGCCCGCACCGCCGAGTGGAAGGTGCGGGTGGCGAGCCGCCTCATCGAGGACCTCACCGGCAACTGGGGGATGGACCTCGGCGACATCATCGTCGACTGCCTCACCTTCCCGATCTCGACGGGACAGGAGGAGGTTCGGCGGGACGCGATCGAGACCATCGAGGCCATCCGCGAGCTGACCCGCCGCTATCCGGGCGTCCAGACGACCCTCGGCGTGTCGAACGTCTCGTTCGGCCTCAACCCCGCCGCCCGGCAGGTGCTCAACTCGGTGTTCCTGCACGAGTGCGTGCAGGCCGGGCTCAACACCGCGATCGTGCACGCGTCGAAGATCCTGCCGATGTCGCGGATCCCCGACGAGCAGCGCGAGGTAGCCCTCGACCTGGTCTACGACCGCAGGCGGGACGGCTACGACCCGCTGCAGCGGTTCATGGAGCTGTTCGAGGGTGCGACCGCGTCGTCGAACCGGGCGTCGCGGGCCGAGGAGCTCGCCGCGCTGCCGCTGTTCGAGCGCCTCGAGCGGCGCATCGTCGACGGCGACCGCAACGGGCTCGCCGAGGACCTCGACGCCGCGCTGGCCGAGAAGCCGGCGCTGGAGATCGTCAACGAGACCCTCCTGGCCGGGATGAAGACGGTCGGGGACCTGTTCGGCTCCGGGCAGATGCAGCTGCCGTTCGTGCTGGAGTCGGCGGAGACGATGAAGGCCGCCGTGGCCCACCTCGAGCCGCACATGGAAAAGAGCGACTCCGGAGGCAAGGGCCGGATCGTGCTCGCCACCGTCAAGGGGGACGTGCACGACATCGGCAAGAACCTGGTCGACATCATCCTGGCCAACAACGGCTACGACGTCGTCAACATCGGGATCAAGCAGCCGATCAACGCCATCCTCGACACCGCGTCCGAGCACCGCGCCGATGCCATCGGCATGTCGGGCCTGCTGGTGAAGTCCACGGTCGTGATGAAGGAGAACCTCGAGGAGATGAACACCCGGCAGGTCGCGAAGGACTGGCCGGTGCTGCTCGGGGGCGCGGCGCTGACCCGCGCCTACGTCGAGGACGACCTCGACCGGCTCTACGAGGGCGAGGTGCACTACGCCAAGGACGCGTTCGAGGGGCTGCGCCTGATGGACTCCGTCATGGCGCGCAAGCGCGGCGAGGTGTCCGAGGTCGACGACGAGGTCGAGGCCAAGCGGGCGGAGCGGCGCGCGCGGCGCGAGCGGTCGAAGCGCATCGTCGCGGCACGGGCGGCGGCCGCGGGGGACGGCGGGCAGCAGCCATCCGGGCCGGCTCGTTCGGACGTGGCGACCGACGTGCCGGTTCCGACCCCGCCGTTCTGGGGCACCGAGATCGCCCGCGGGCTGGCTGTGGCGGACTACGCGGCGATGCTGGACGAGCGCGCCACGTTCTTCGGCCAGTGGGGGCTGCGCGGCTCCCGCGGCGGCGAGGGCCCGAGCTACGAGGAGCTCGTCGAGACCGAGGGGCGGCCGCGGCTGCGGTACTGGCTGGACCGGCTCACCACCGAGGGCGTGCTCGCCCACGCCGGCGTCGTGTACGGGTACTTCCCGTGCGTGTCCGAAGGCGACGACCTCGTCGTGCTCGAGGCGCCGGAGCCGGACGCCCCTGAGCGCTGCCGGTTCACGTTCCCCCGCCAGGCGGCCGGCCGGCGGCTGTGCCTGGCGGACTTCTACCGGCCGCGCTCCGAGGCCGCGCGCCGCGGCGAGGTGGACGTCCTGCCCCTCCAGTTGGTGACCATGGGGCAGCCGATCGCCGACGTCGCGACCGGCCTGTTCGAGGACAACGCCTACCGGGACTACCTGGAGGTGCACGGCCTCGGCGTCCAGCTCACCGAGGCGCTCGCCGAGTACTGGCACCGGCGCGTCCGGGACGAGCTGCGGTTCGCGTCCGGTACGCGGGTCTCCGCCGAGGACGCGGACGACGTGAGCGAGTTCTTCCGGCTCGGCTACCGGGGAGCCCGGTTCTCGCTCGGTTACGGCGCCTGCCCCGACCTGGAGGACCGGGGCAAGATCGTCGATCTGCTCGAACCGGACCGGATCGGCGTGAAGCTCTCCGAGGAGCACCAGCTGCACCCGGAGCAGTCGACCGACGCGTTCGTGGCCCACCATCCCGAGGCCACGTACTTCAACACCTGAGATCAAAGGGAGTTACCACTCGATGACCGAGAAGCTGCGCACGATCAACGGAATCGACTTCGCCGTCGCCGACCTGTCGCAGGCCGAGTTCGGCCGCCGGGAGATTCGGCTCGCCGAGCACGAGATGCCCGGCCTGAGGGCGCTGCGTGCCGAATACGGGCCGTCGCAGCCGCTGCGCGGCGCCCGGATCTCCGGCTCGCTGCACATGACCGTGCAGACCGCGGTGCTCATCGAGACGCTCGTCGCCCTCGGGGCAGAGGTCCGCTGGGCGTCGTGCAACATCTTCTCCACGCAGGACCAGGCCGCCGCGGCCGCGGTCGTCGGTCCGGACGGCACCCCCGACGAACCGCGCGGTGTGTCGGTGTTCGCCTGGAAGGGCGAGACGCTCGAGGAGTACTGGTGGTGCACCGAGCGGATGCTGACCTGGCCGGACGGCGAGGGCCCGAACATGATCCTCGACGACGGCGGGGACGCCACGCTGCTGGTGC
>JBMCTR010000026.1:0-11079 GCA_048622955.1 Actinomycetota bacterium | reverse complement strand
CGGCGGCCAGCAGGCGCGGTTCCAGATCCTGCTGCTCGAGCTGTCCGGGGCGACGTTGCTGCTGCTCGACGAGCCCACGGACAACCTGGACCTGATGTCGGCCGAGGCGCTGGAGGAGGCGCTGGAGCGGTTCGACGGTACGGTCCTGGCCGTGACGCACGACCGCTGGTTCGCCCGCTCGTTCGACCGGTTCGTGATCTTCAGTGCGGACGGGTCGGTCTACGAGTCGCGCGAGCCGGTGTGGGACGAGGGCCGGGTCGCCCGGGTCCGCTAGCCGTCAGGCGCGTCCGTCCGGCTCGCCAGGTCTGCCCGGCGCGCCGCCGTCAGAGCCGCCGGTGGGAGGGTGCGCGGTACCGACCCCCTCTCCGTGACCGCCGCAACCGGTGTGCGCTCAGGCCTCGGCTGACGGCCTCGGTACCCCGCGTGAACAGGCTGACAATGAGCTGCATTGGTCGTACCCCCGATTGCATCCATGGCTTCGGCCGGTAGGCGTGTCGCATACCGGCCGATTCCGAGGCACGAGACTAGGGTCGCGGCAGGTGGCGGGGCATCACCTGATCGGTCCGTTCGTCGGGGCCGGACGGCCCCCGTCCGTACCGGCCGTTCGGAGGAGCCGCAGGGCGCCTTTGCCCCGTGGCGCATTGCCGGGTATTCTGATGCGTCGTTGATGCGTGCTGGCGGGCCGTGCTGGCGGGATTGCCCGCGGACATGCCGGTACGCCGCGAGCCGATTCTTCTAACGACGACTGCAAAGGCATACGACCGTGCGTACGTACAGCCCGAAGCCCGCCGATATCCAGCGGCAGTGGCACGTGATCGACGCCTCCGACGTCGTGCTGGGCCGCCTGGCGAGCCAGGCCGCGACATTGCTGCGGGGCAAGCACAAGCCCACCTACGCGCCGCATGTCGACACCGGCGACTTCGTGATCATTGTGAACGCCGAGAAGGTGGCGTTGACCGGAAACAAGCGTCGCCAGAAGCTCGCGTACCGGCACTCCGGGTACGCGGGCGGCCTGCGGTCGAAGCCGTACGAGGAACTGCTGGCGACGAGCCCGCGCCGAGTGGTCGAGAAGGCCGTCAAGGGCATGCTGCCGAAGGGTCCGCTGGGCCGGAAGATGCTCTCCAAGCTCAAGGTGTACGCCGGCCCCGAGCATCCGCACCAGGCGCAGCGACCGGTGCCGTTCGAGATCACCCAGATCAACCAGTGAAGGCATGAGCGACAACATGACCGAAACGACTGCCGCCGAACCCGCTGTCGACACTCCGGCCGAGGAGGTCGAGAGCTTCACCTCGGAGACCGCGGAGCAGCGGTTCTCCCACATCGAGCCGGCGGCGGCGACGGGCCGCCGCAAGGAGGCCGTGGCACGGGTGCGCATCGTCCCCGGGTCGGGCCGCTGGTCCATCAACGGCCGCTCGCTCGAGGAGTACTTCCCGAACAAGGTCCACCAGCAGGTGGTGAGCTCGCCACTCGTCGAACTGGACGTCGCCGACAAGTACGACATCGTCGCGCGCGTTCACGGCGGAGGTAGCAGCGGCCAGGCCGGTGCGCTGCGTCTCGGCATCTCCCGTGCGCTCAACGCGGCCGATGTCGAGAACAACCGTCCGGTGCTGAAGAGAGGCGGATATCTCACCCGGGACGCCCGGGTCATCGAGCGCAAGAAGGCCGGGCTGAAGAAGGCCCGTAAGGCTCCGCAGTACAGCAAGCGCTGACGGCCGCGGCGTGGATCGCCTGTTCGGGACCGACGGCGTCCGGGGGGTAGCGAACCGGGAGTTGACCGCGGGGCTGGCCCTGGAGTTGTCGGTCGCTGCGGCCCACGTGCTCGGGGAGTCCGGCGCGTTCGTCGGTCGCCGCCCGGTGGCCGTCGTGGGCCGCGACCCCCGGGCCTCGGGCGAGTTCCTGGAGGCGGCCGTGGTCGCCGGGCTGGCCAGTGCCGGCGTGGACGTGCTGCGTGCGGACGTGTTGCCCACCCCCGCGATCGCGTACCTGACCGGTGCGCTCGGGGCCGACCTCGGCGTGATGATCTCCGCCAGCCACAACCCGATGCCGGACAACGGCATCAAGTTCTTCGCCAAGGGCGGCCACAAGCTCGATGACGCGATCGAGGATGCGATCGCCGCGCGGATGGGCGAGTCGTGGAACCTCCCGACGGGCGCCGACGTGGGCCGCGTGCGCGACTACCCGGAGGGCTTCGACCAGTACGTCGCGCACGTGGTGGGCTCGGCGCCCTACCGGCTGGACGGCATGCGGGTGGTCGTGGACTGCGCGAACGGCGCGGCGCACCGGGCCGCCCCCGAGGCGCTGCGCCGGCTCGGCGCGGACGTCGTCGCCGTGCACGCCGAGCCGGACGGGCTGAACATCAACGACCACTGCGGCTCGACGCATCTCGCGCCGTTGCAGGCGGAGGTCGTGCGGCACGGGGCGGACGCGGGCATCGCCCACGACGGGGACGCCGACCGGTGCCTGGCGGTGTGCGCGTCCGGCGAGGTGGTCGACGGCGACCAGATCATGGCGATACTCGGCCTCGCGATGGCCGCCGAGGGGACGCTGCGCCACAACGCCGTGGTCGTGACGGTCATGTCGAACGAGGGCTTCCGGCTGGCCATGCGCGCGGCGGGCATCACGGTCGTGGACACCGCCGTCGGTGACCGCTACGTCCTGGAGGCGATGAAAGAGGGCGGCTACTCACTGGGCGGAGAGCAGTCCGGCCATGTCATCCTCTCCGACCACGCCACCACGGGGGACGGCCTGCTGACGGCGACGCAACTGCTGGCCAGGATGGCGGCGTCGGGCAGGTCGCTGGAGTCGCTCGCCGCCGTGGCGCAGCGGCTGCCGCAGGTGCTCGTCAACGTCAGCGACGTGGACAAGACGAAGGTGGGTTCCGATCCCGCGGTCGGCGCGGCGGTCGCGGAGGCGGAGTCCACCCTCGGCGCGACCGGGCGGGTCCTGCTGCGGCCCTCGGGGACGGAGCCGGTGGTCCGCGTCATGGTCGAGGCGCCGACCGAGGACGGTGCCCGGGAGGTCGCCGACCGGCTGGCGGTCACCGTCCGCCGGGCCCTCGCCCTGCCGACCTAGTTGGTGCCAATCCACAACGCATGTCGTTGTGGATTGGCAACCCGGTTGTCAGGCCGGCTGGTTGATCCTGATGTGGTTGCCGAACGGGTCACGCAGCCCGATGTCGGTGCCGTAGGACTGCTCGGTCGGCTCCTGGGTGATCTCGACGCCCCTGGCCTTCAGCGTCTCGTAGGTCTTCCGGCAGTCGTCGGTGGTGAACCCGGCGGTGAAGCCGGTGGCCCCCTTGCTGACGAGCTCGCGGATCTGCTCGCCGGCAGCCTCGTCCACCGACGGCGGGCCGGGCACCTCCAGCAGGATCTCGCGGCCCTGCTCCCCGGGCACCCGCACGGTGAGCCACCGCATGAAGCCCAGGTCGATGTCGCTGCCGACCTCGAGGCCGAGCTTGCCGACGTAGAAGTCGAGGGCCTCGTCCTGGTCGAAGACCCAGATGTGGGAGATCGTGATGCTGTTCAACATGGCGACCACGTTAGGGCCGGGCCACGGCGCGCGCTTCTCCGAAACTGCTCGGCCTGGTCCAGGCCATCGTGAAGCAGGTGGGCGCGGGCGCGAGCGGCGAGCGCCGCCGGTAGGCGCTCGGTGACTGTCCCACGATCGCTCGGAACGTCCTGCTGAACGTGCCCAGGCTGGTGAAGCCGACGTCGAAGCAGATCAGGGTCACGCTCCGGTCGGTCTCCCGGAGCAGGAACATCGCGCGCTCCACGCGGCGGCGCTGCAGGTAGCGGTGCGGCGGCTCGCCGAACGTCGCGCGGAACGTCCGGATGAAGTGCGCCTCGGACGTGTGCGCGATGCGGGCGAGGGCGCGGATGTCGAGCGGCTCCGCGTACGCCCGGTCGATGGCGTCGCGGGCGCGCAGCATCCGGCGGTTGGTCTCCTCCGCCGCGCGGCTCACGCCGTCATTGTGCCAATCCACAGCGACAGACGTTGTGGATTGGCACCCGTCTACTGTGACCTGGGGTTTTATTAGGCCACCATCGGCTGGCAGGCTCGCGGCATGGCAGCACCCGCAAACGTCCACGTCCGCCGGTACCGGTCCGGCGACCGCCCCCAGGCCATGGCGCTCGCGCCGAGGCTCATCGAAGGGGTCGCCCCCTGGCGCGACCCCGGTGCCGTTCTGACCGCGGTGCACGGCTGGGTCCGCGATTCGCTGGACGCGTCCGGCCGGCCGGACCACGCCGTCTACGTCGCCACGGACGGCAGCGGCGTAGTCGGTGTCGTCACGGTCGCGGAGAGCGCCCACTTCACCGGGCAGGTCGACGCCTACGTCGGCGAGCTCGCGGTCGGCGCCGGGATGGAACGACGCGGCATCGCGACGCGGCTGATGAGCGCCGCCGAGGCCTGGGCGGCGGGTCGCGGTCTTTCCTTCATCACCCTGGAGACCGGTGCCGCCAACCAGCCCGCTCGCAGCTTCTACCGCACACTCGGGTACCGGGAAGAAGGCGTTCGGCTCACCAAGCCGATCGCGCCTGCGGAACGGGGCGAGCGGAGCCACGTCTTGAGGGGCTGAGCTTGACCTACTGCCCGCGACCCAGGCGCGTCAGAGGTGGGCGATGACCTCGTAGTGCTCAACCGCCGCCGTCTCGACGTCCGCTGCCTGCTGCTCTCTCCGAGCCGCCTCCCGGGCGACTTCCTCGGATGCAAGCATGGCCTCCTCGCTCTCCCATATCGTCACAGCGAGCCCGCGGCCGCTGGCACGGTCCCCGAGCCAGTACGCGGCGACGATGCCCTGCTGCTGCCTGGCCAATGGAACGATCTGGTCCCGAACGAGAGAGATGGCTTGGTCGGCGTCGTCCCCAAGTTGAACGCTGGTGACTCGTGCGTGCATGGCCATTCGTACCCTCCCGTGAGTGTGAGCGGATTGGCGGAGAATACCGGTCCGTCCGTGTCTCGGTGCGCTCGCGCAGGGCGGCGCCGATCGCCGCGGTCAGCTCGGCGTCGAGCAGCTGCTGCCACGCGAGCTCCGGGGAACTGTGAAGCTGGGAACCTCGGCCCCGCGGACTCGCCGGGGAGAACGCCAGGTGCCAGCGCGGCTCGAGGTGTGGCGCCAGGAGAGCCCAGGGTGCGGAAACCGCCTCGTACCTGGGCTTTGGCGTCGAGCGGGTGACGGGAATCGAACCCGCACCGCCAGCTTGGAAGGCTGGGGCTCTACCATTGAGCTACACCCGCACGGTGTGATCCGCGACCCGATGTTACCTGGTCGGACCGGCACCTTCCGAAGCGACGCTCTCCGGCTTGTCACGGAAGCCGGACGTGTGCGTGGACGGGCAGGTGGTCGGACGGGTACCGGCCGTCGATCATGTTCGGGTTGATGGCGATCGCCTCCGTCTCGATGTCCGCGGTCGTGAGGATCCAGTCGATGCGCGGTCGGTCGAGCACGGGCGTCCGGTAGCCGCCGTACGTGGCGTACTCGGGGGTGAGCCGCCGTCGCGCGACGCACCACGCGTCCGACAGGCCAGTGCCGGACACCAGGGAGTCGTACGCCGCACTGATCCCGGCGGCGGCGTTGAAGTCGCCGGTCACCACAACGGGTACGGCGCCGAACGACTCGAGCCTTGCGGCGAGCAGCGACGCCGCCTTGCGGCGCGCATCCGCCGAGCGGTGGTCCAGGTGCGTGTTGAGCACGACGAACTCGCCCCCGGTCGCCGTGTCGTGGAACCTCACCCAGGTGGCCATCCGCGGGACGCTGTTGCCCCACGTCGCGGAGCCCGGGACGTCGGGCGTGTCGGACAGCCAGAAGTGCGCGTACCGCAGGGCCCCGAGCCGCGTCCCGTCGTAGACGATCGCGGTGCACTCGCCGCGGTCGCCGCCGTCGCGGCCTTCGCCGATCCAGTCGTAGCCGGCCGGAAGGTCGGCGACGACGTCGCGAAGTTGGTGGACGTAACCTTCCTGGACTCCGATCATGGCTGGCCGCTCCAGGTTCAGCAGTGCCGCCATCGCCGGACGGCGCTCCTCCCACAGGTGGCCCGGGTCGTCGGCCGGGTACCGCAGGTTGTACGTCATCACGTGCAACCGGTCGTCCGCGGTCGGCCCGAGGAGCGGCTCCATGGTCTTCGAACCTACCGAGAGCCGGGCAGCGGCTTCGCGCCACGACCTCGATGCGGCGTATCCTTGCGGGCGGTCGCCCAGCGGCGGCCGTCCGCGGGGCATGGCGCAGCTTGGTAGCGCGTCCGCTTTGGGAGCGGAAGGTCCTCGGTTCAAATCCGGGTGCCCCGACGGTTTCGTCCGTCCGGAGCCGAGTAGATAGCATAGTGGCTTGTGCCGGGTGCAGCCGGCAGCGACTCAGGCGGCCACCAACGACACGGGTGCGCGCCGTCCCATGACGTCCCAGGAGTACTCCGCAGTGAAGAGCGTCGTCGAAACCGTCAACCCGACGCGGGTCAAAGTTGCCGTCGAGGTCCCGTTCACGGAGCTCGAGCCCAACATCAAGTCTGCGTACAGCAAGATCTCGAAGCAGGTCAACGTGCCGGGCTTCCGGAAGGGCAAGGTGCCGCCGCCCATCATCGATCAGCGGTTCGGGCGCGGGGTCGTGCTGCAGGAGGCGGTCAACGACGCGCTCCCCGAGCTGTACGGGCAGGCGCTCGAGGAGAACGAGCTTCGCCCGCTCGGCCAGCCGGAGCTCGACATCACCCAGCTCGACGACGGGGTGGAGTTCAAGTTCACCGCCGAGGTCGACGTCCGCCCCCAGATCACGGTGCCCGAGTGGGAGGGCATCGAGGTCCGGGTCGACGACCTCGAGGTGACCGACGACGACGTGGACGAGCAGCTACGCGAGCTGCAGGCGCGGTTCGGCACGCTGGTCGGAGTCGACCGTCCGGCCGCGGAGGGCGACTACGTCATGATCGACCTCAGCGCCAGCAAGGACGGCGAGCCCATCGAGGACGCTCAGGCGAGCGGGGTCTCGTACCAGATCGGCGTGGGCGAAGAGATGCTCGACGGGATGGATGCCACGCTGACCGGGATGTCGGAGGGCGAGTCTGCGACGTTCCGTACCACGCTGGTCGGCACCCACGAGGGCGAGGAGGTCGACGTCGAGGTCACGGTCGGCTCGGTCAAGGAGCAGCAGCTGCCGGACCTCGATGACGAGTTCGCGCAGCTCGCCAGCGAGTTCGACACGCTCGAGGAGCTGCGGGCCGACGTGCGCGAGCGGGTGCTGCGCTCCAAGCGGCTGCGGCAGGCCGCCGAGGCCCGTGACAAGGCGCTCGACACGCTCCTCGACGCGGCCGGCGAGGTGCCGGTGCCGGAGGGCATCGTCCAGGAGCAGATCCAGGAGCACTTCTCCGACGGCCACGGGGACGACGAGCACCGCGCCGAGGTCGAAGCGGACCTCCGGAAGAACATGCGAGCCCAGTTCGTCCTCGACGAGTTGGTGCGTTCCCAGGAGCTGGAGGTGTCCCAGGAGGAGCTCACCGAGCACCTCATCGAACGCGCCGCACAGGCGCGGGTCGACCCGAACCAGCTGGCCCAGCAGTACGTGCAGAACAACGCCGTGCCGGCGCTCGTCGCGGAGGTCGCCCGGGGCAAGGCCCTGGCACTGGTCGTCGAGAAGGCCAACGTCGTGGACGAGTCCGGCCGGCCGGTGGAGCTGAACAGGCTGCAGGACGACGGGACGCTGGCCGACGAGGAAGGCGAGGCGCCGTCGCAGCCGACCGTCCCGGGTGGGTTCCAGTTCGCCGAGCTGGACGAGTCGCAGTCCGGAGACGAGATGGCGTCCGGCGAGGCCGCGAGCGCCTCCGAGGCCGCCGAGCCCGAGGCCGCCGAGCCCGAGGCCGCCGACGGCGGTGAGCTTGGTGCGGGCGCGGAGGAGGACGAGGATGACGCGTCCGGAGACACCGGCGTGGACAAGGGCTGAGCCGGCGAAGCTCACGCCGTCAGCGAACAGGGTCGCGGCGGGGATGGCCGAGCCGAGACGGTTGGTTAATGTCGGTGACGCCAGCCAACTAACGCACGAAGGAGCCCACGGTGAGTCCCCGTTCCGAGACACCAGGTCTCGTCGGACCGGCTGAGGCGCACGCGCCCGCTCAGTCGCCGACGGTCGGCCTGGAGGACAACATCTACAACCGGCTGCTGCGTGAGCGGATCATCTTCCTCGGCTCCGAGGTACGGGATGACAACGCGAACGCGATCTGCGCGCAGCTGCTGCTGCTTGCCGCCGAGAACCCGGACAGGGATATCCACCTGTACATCAACTCGCCCGGTGGCTCCGTGTCGGCGGGCATGGCGATCTACGACACCATGCAGTTCGTCAAGCCGGACATCGTCACGGTGGCACTCGGGTTCGCGGCGTCGATGGGCCAGTTCCTGCTGACGGCCGGCGCAACCGGGAAGCGTTACGCGCTGCCGCACTCGAAGATCCTGATGCACCAGCCGCACGGCGGCGTGGGCGGTACCGCCACGGACATCCGGATCCACGCCGAGGCGATGGTCCGGACCAAGCAGGAGATGGCCCGGCTGATCGCGCGGCACACCGGGCGCACCGTCGAGGAGATCGAGCGCGACTCCGACCGCGACCGCTACTTCACGCCCGAGGAGGCGCTGGAGTACGGCTTCATCGACCATGTGGTCGCCGAGGCGTCCCAGGTCTCCGAGGGGGGCGGCACGGGATGACCGACGGCCCGATGCGCCCACCACGTCCAGCCCAGGAGAGCCGCGCCATGATGCAGCCAGAGATGAACTACTACATCCCGCAGTGGGAGGAGCGCACCTCCTACGGCTTCCGCCGGATCGACCCGTACGCGAAGCTGTTCGAGGAGCGCATCGTCATCCTCGGGACGCCGATCAGCGACGAGGTCTCCAACGCGGTGATGGCGCAGTTGATCAGCCTCGAGTCGATGGACCCCGACCGCGACATCGAGATCTACATCAACTCGCCGGGTGGCTCGTTCACGGCGATGACGACCATCTACGACACGATGCAGTTCGTGAAGCCGGACATCCGCACGGTCTGCATGGGGCAGGCCGCCTCGGCCGCGGCCGTGCTGCTCGCAGCAGGTACGCCGGGCAAGCGGCTGGCGGTGCCGAACGCGCGCGTGCTGATCCACCAGCCGGCGGTCTCCGAGGCCATTTACGGCCAGGCGAGCGACATCGAGATCCAGGCCCGGGAGATCGACCGGATGCGCGCGCTGATGGAAGAGCTGATCGCCAAGCACACGAACAAGACGGTCGAGGAGATCCACGCGGACATCGAGCGGGACAAGATCCTCACCACCCAGGAGGCCATCGACTACGGGATGGTGGACGCGTTCACGACGTCCCGCAAGGGCAGCCTGATGCGCTGACGGGCGCGCGATCGGCGAGCCTGTCGGCCCCACATGGGTTAGCGTCGCCCCGTCAGGTCTGCGGGCCTGCCGGGGCGGTGCTGCGTCTGCCGAACGTGATCGAACGAAAGGCTGAGTCGCCACGCCGAAGGTAGCGGGTGGTACGGCGTTTGTCGGCGGAAGGCGGTACCGTCTCAGGTGCGGATCGACGAGTCTGCATAGGGTGGTACCAAGCGACCGTAGAACCGGAAGGGGCGGACCGCGTGGCACGCATCGGTGACGGCGGCGACCTGCTCAAGTGCTCGTTCTGTGGAAAGAGCCAGAAGCAGGTGAAGAAACTCATCGCCGGTCCCGGCGTCTATATATGCGACGAGTGCATCGATCTCTGCAACGAGATCATCGAGGAAGAGCTCGGCGACAGCCCCGAAGGCGGCATGCGGGAGCTGCCCAAGCCCCGCGAGATCTACGAGTTCCTCGAGGACTACGTCATCGGTCAGGACGTCGCCAAGAAGGCGCTGTCGGTCGCGGTGTACAACCACTACAAGAGGGTCCAGGCCCGGCAGGGCAGCGGGACGAGATCGGCGAGCAAGGAAGACTCCGTTGAGTTGGCGAAGTCGAACATCCTGCTCATCGGCCCCACCGGCTGTGGCAAGACGTATCTGGCGCAGACGCTCGCCCGGTTGCTCAACGTCCCGTTCGCGATCGCCGATGCCACCGCGCTGACCGAGGCCGGCTATGTCGGCGAGGATGTCGAGAACATCCTGCTCAAGCTGATCCAGGCAGCCGACTACGACGTCAAGAAGGCCGAGACCGGCATCGTCTACATCGACGAGATCGACAAGATCGCCCGGAAGGCCGAGAACCCGTCGATCACCCGGGACGTCTCCGGCGAGGGTGTCCAGCAGGCGCTGCTGAAGATCCTCGAGGGCACCACCGCCAGCGTTCCTCCGCAGGGCGGGCGCAAGCATCCGCACCAGGAGTTCATCCAGATCGACACCACCAACGTGCTGTTCATCGTCGGCGGCGCGTTCGCCGGGCTCGAGGAGATCATCGAGCAGCGTATCGGGCGGCGCGGCCTCGGGTTCGGCGCCGAGGTCATGGGCAAGGCCGAGCGCAAGAGCGAGGACCGGTTCGGCGACGTCATGCCCGAGGACCTGTTGAAGTTCGGCCTGATCCCCGAGTTCATCGGTCGGTTGCCGGTCATCACCACGGTCAGCCCGCTCGACCGCAGCGCGTTGATCCAGATCCTCACCGAGCCCCGCAACGCGCTGACCAAGCAGTATCAACGCACCTTCGAGATCGCCGACAACGTCGAGCTCGAGTTCACCGACGACGCTGTGGAGGCCATCGCCGATCAGGCGCTGCTGCGCGACACCGGCGCGCGCGGCCTCCGGGCGATCATGGAGGAGGTGCTGCTCGACGTCATGTACGAGGTGCCGAGCCGGCAGGATGTCGAGCGCGTCGTCATCGACCGCGACGTCGTGCTCAAGAACGTCAACCCCACGCTCGTGCCCCGCGTCGCCCGCGGCAAGCGCGAGCGCCGGGAGAAGACCGCCTGACCCGCCCGCTCCGGAAGGCCGGGGTCACGATTCGGTCATCGGGGCAGGACTCGACCCATATCTGTGGGCGCTCGATGCTGCGCACCGGGACGCGGTTTCCGGTCAGGGCGGTGTCGTGCTCGTCACCGGGGAGGCGGGCATCGGCAAGACCGCGCTGGTGCGGTCGTTCGCCGCTGCCGCCGACGCCGACGTGCGGT
>JBMCTR010000025.1:0-11208 GCA_048622955.1 Actinomycetota bacterium | reverse complement strand
ATACACCGTCGCCGCCGGAGGGGCGGGCGGTGAGGCGGCCTCCGCACCTGAGGCACCTGCGGCCACCTCCGGATCGAGCGCTTGCCGCCCGAGCGGCAGCAGGCGGGGGGCGTTCGCATGCGGGACGAGGGCAAGCGGGTCGAGGTACGCGTCCCCCCGGAGCAGCCCCCAGTGCAGGCAGGTCTCCGGGGCGCAGTGGCTGCCCGGCGCGGCGAGCGTCCCGACGGGTTCCCCCGTCTCGACCCGTTGGCCGGCGGACACGGCCGGGTCGACCGGTTGGTACGTCGTGCGGAGGTCGCCGTGTGTCACCGCGATGACGCCTACCCCGGCAATGCGGCCCGCGTAGGTCACGATGCCGGCGCCCGCGGCGCGGACCTGGCCGTCTTCCGGCGCTGCCAGATCCACTCCGCGATGCCCGGGCTGCCACGGCTCGACGGGCGGGTCGAGGTCGGCCACGATCTCCGCCGACCCGGAGCCGACCGGCCAGACCCACTCGTCCTCACCGGGACCGGCAGGCGTGGTTGGCCCGAGCGCCAGGCCGGCGAGGGCGGCCGTGATACCTGCGGCACGAGCAGCGGACATGCCTTCCATGCTGGCCTGCCGCATGGCGGCCGCAGGGCCCGCCGGACCGATCTGTGGACAGCGAAGCCGGCCGCAGCCGGGGTGTGGACGGCCGGTCGAGGAGATGCGGACGAGCGGCATCGCCAGTCGGGGAGGCGGCCGTCCGCCGTTCGGGTCGCGGAGAGCGGACGTGCGGGCCCACGGCTCGCGAAGAGCGGACGTGCGGGCCCGCGGGTCGCGGCGATCACGGCGCGAGGACCTCCGACAGGGCCGCCCACCAGGGTCAGCTGCACGCCACGAGGCCTGCGTGCCTGGTGCGGCAGGGCTGCGCCTGCCGAACGTGATCGAACCGGTCGCGGGGAGTCACGAAAGCGTAACGAAGGTCGCGCGGGGGCGCATGGCGATGGACGGTCGCACAGGGTTACCGGGAAGAGTCATGCACACATGAGTCCGACCAAGGGTGAGTGAGTCGTGAATACGGTGTCGAGGCGACAGGGCCGGCTGGCCGCCCCGGTTGGCGGCATCGTCGGCGTCGCGCTGCTGCTCGCCGCGTGCGGCGGAGGCGGCGAGGAGGTCGACGTCAACGGCGACGATCAGGACGCCGACGGCGGCGGGACGCCCGCGGAGGACGGCGAGACGGCGGCCGCTGCCGGAGGCGTGCTCGTCGCCGGGATCTCCGGAGAGCCGGACCAGCTCGACCCCCACGCGACCACGGCGTACGCGAGCTTCCAGATCCTGGAGAACGTGTACGACACGCTGGTCGTCCCGGACCCCGAGGGCAACTTCCAGCCGAGCTTGGCCGAGAGCTGGGAGACCAGCGACGATGGCCTGACCTGGACGTTCAACCTTCGCGATGACGTCACGTTCCACGACGGGAGCACCTTCGACTCCGCCGACGTGGTGTACTCGCTGGAGCGGATGATGGGGGAGGACAGCTCGGTCGCGTTCCGGTTCGGCACCGTCGAGGACGTCGAAGCCCCCGACGAGAGCACGGTGGTCCTCACGCTGTCCGCCCGTACGCCCAACCTGCTGGACAACATCGGCAACTACAAGGGCATGTCGATCATCCCGGAGGGGGCGGCAGAGGAGCTGAACCTCGCCACGGAGGCCAACGGCACCGGTCCGTTCACGCTGGACAGCTTCGACGCCAGCGGCACCACGCTCAGCGCGTTCGGCGACTACTGGGGCGAGGGCCCGACGGTCGACGGCGTGGAGTTCCGCTACATCACCGAGTCCGCCGCCGCGCTCACCGCGCTGCGCTCGGGCGAGATCCACTGGACGGACAACGTCCCGCCGCAGGACATCGAGGGCCTGCAGGACGACGAGGACGTCGAGGTGGCCACGTCCGCGAGCGTCGACTACTGGTACCTGGCGCTCAACCAGAACCGGGAGCCCTGGTCGGAGCGGGACGCCCGGCGGGGCGTGGCGTTCGGCCTCGACCGCGCGGCCATCACCGAGGCGACCCGGTTCGGTGCGGCGACGGTCAACCAGACCGCGATCCCCTCCGAGAGCTTCTGGTTCCACGACTACGCGCCCTACAGCCGCGACCCCGGCCAGGCGAGGGAACTGCTCGACTCCGCGGGCGTCGACGAGGGCCAGGAACTCGGGCTGATGGTCGTGAGCGGCACCGACGGCGTGGAGGCGGCGCAGGTGATCCAGGCCAACCTGGAGGAGGTCGGCATCGACGTGCAGATCCAGGAGGAAGAGTCGGGAACCTGGCTGGACCGGCAGTCGCAGGGCGAGTTCGACGCGTTCATGTGGTCCTGGGTCGGCAACCTCGACCCGTTCGGCTTCTACCACGCCCAGCACGTGTGCGAGGGCAACTTCAACTTCCAGGGCTACTGCAACGAAGAGGTCGACGACCTGCTCAGCGAGGCCGCCACGGAGACCGACCAGGACGCCCGGAAGGAGCTCTACGACCAGGCGGCCGAGCTGATCGTGGACGACGCGAGCTACATCTACCTGTACAACCCCGACGTCGTGCAGGCGTGGGCTCCGGGGCTGAGCGGCTACCAGATCCGCGCTGACGAGGCGATCAACTTCGACCAGGTGGTGCTCCCGGAGTGACGAGGTACGTCGTCCGCCGGCTGCTGCAGTCGGCGGTCGTCCTCCTCGGCGTCAGCATCCTGGTCTTCGCCGTCATCCACCTGGTGCCCGGCGACCCCGTCCGGCTCGCGCTGGGCACCCGGTTCGACCCGGAGACGTACGAGGCGCTCCGCGAGCGGGCGGGGCTGGACCAGCCGCTGCTCACGCAGTACGTGAACTGGATCGGCAGCGCGGTGCAGGGCGACCTCGGGGTGAGCTTCCGCTCCGGGCGGACCGTCACCTCGCTGATCCTGGAGCGGCTGCCCGCGACGGCGTCGCTGGCCGCGGCGGCCATCCTGGTCGCCCTGCTCATCGCGGTGCCGCTCGGCACGGTCTCCGCGCTGCGCCCGCGGTCGGTGGTCGACTGGTTCTCGACGGTGTTCAGCCAGGCGGGCATCAGCATCCCGGACTTCTGGATGGCCATCATGTTCATCCTGCTCTTCGCCGGGACGCTCGGCTGGCTTCCCACCGGCGGATACGTCGGCGTGTTCGACGACCCGCTGGAGTGGGCGCGCCGGCTGGTCATGCCCGCGGTGACGATCGGCGTGGTCAGCGGGTCGATCATGACCCGATTCGTCCGGTCGTCGGTCCTCGAGGCGCTCGGCCAGGAGCACGTCCAAACCGCGCGGGCGAAAGGCATGCGGGCGCGGGACGTGCTGTCCTGGCACGTGCTGCGCAACGCGCTGATCCCGCTCGTCACGGTGGGCGGGATCCAGCTGGCCTACCTGCTGTCCGGCGTGGTGGTCGTCGAGATCGTGTTCCGCTGGCCGGGGCTGGGAGATCTCGCGTACCAGGCCGTGCTGGACCGCGACTACCCGGTCCTGCAGGGGGCGGTGCTGCTGTTCGCCGCGACCTTCCTGGTCGTCAACCTGGTCGTGGACCTGGTCTACGCCCGGCTCGACCCGAGGATCTCCTACGCATGAGCGACCCCGTGAGCAGGCCCCCGAGCCCCACGAGCAGCCCCACGAGCAGCCCCTCGAACAGCATGGCGGAGCTCGAGGCCCCGCCGGCGGCGGCCACCCGGCCGCGCTGGGTCGAGACGCTGACGCTGCTGGCGCGCAACCCGATGGCGGTGGCCTCCGGCCTGGTGCTCGCCGTCCTCGTGGTGGTCGCGGTACTCGGCGAGCGGCTCGCGCCGCACGACGCGTTCGATCCCGCGATCGAGGACCGGCTGCTCCCGCCGTCCGCCACCCACTGGTTCGGCACCGACAACCTCGGCCGCGACGTGTTCTCCCGCGTGCTGCTCGGCGCCGAGGTGTCGCTGCAGGTGGGCTTCGTCGCGGTCGGGATCTCGCTGCTCGCCGGCACCCTGATCGGGCTGCTGGCCGGCTACTACGGGCGCTGGCTCGACGACGGGCTGATGCGGTTCATGGACGTGCTGTTCGCGTTCCCGGCGATCCTGCTGGCCATCGTCGTGGTCGCGGTGCTCGGGCCGGGGATCACCAACGCGATGATCGCGATCGGCATCGTCTACACCCCCATTTTCGCGCGGATCTCGCGGGCGAGCGTGCTGAGCGTCCGCGAGGAGGTGTACGTCCGGGCGGCGCGCCTGGCGGGGGCGGGCGACCTGCGGATCCTCGCCCGGCACGTGCTGCCCAACATCGCCGCGCCGCTGATCGTGCAGACGTCGATCAGCCTGGCGTTCGCGATTCTGTCCGAGGCCGCGCTGAGCTTCCTGGGCCTGGGCGTGCGACCGCCGAACCCGTCCTGGGGAAGGATGCTCGCGGGAGGCCGGGAGTTCATCGAGCAGGCCTGGTGGATGGCGGTGTTCCCCGGGGTTGCCATCTTCGTCGTCGTGCTGGCGTTCAACGTGCTCGGCGACGCGCTGCGCGACGTCCTCGACCCGAAGCAGCGCTCGAGGATCGCCGGCAAGGGGGTGAGCGCGTGAGCGTGCTGGCCGTCCGCGACCTGAGCGTGGCGTTCCGCACCCGGCGCGGCCTCGCCCGGGTGGTGAGCGGGCTGTCGTACGCCGTCTCCCCGGGTGAGACGGTCGCGATCGTGGGGGAGTCCGGCTCGGGCAAGAGCGTGAGCGCGCTGGCCCTGCTGGGGCTGCTTCCCCACGGCGTGGCCGAGGTCACGGGCAGCGCGGTCTTCGGCGGCGCCGAGCTGATCGGGCTGCCGGAGGACGCGCTGCGCTCGGTACGGGGAGCGGGGATCGGCATGGTGTTCCAGGACCCGATGACCTCGCTCAACCCGGTGCTGACCGTGGAGCGCCAGCTCGCGGAGGCGCTGCGCGCCCACGGCACGGTCGCCGACAGGGAGGTGCGGTCCCGGGCGACCGAACTGCTGGACGTGGTCGGCATCCCCGACCCCGCGGCCCGCCTGCGCGCGTACCCGCACCAGCTTTCCGGCGGCATGCGGCAGCGCGTGATGATCGCGATCGCCCTGGCCGGTGAGCCGCGGGTGCTGGTCGCGGACGAGGCGACGACGGCGCTGGACGTCACCGTCCAGGCGCAGATCATCGAGCTGGTCGTGCGGCTGCAGAAGGAGCACGACATGGCCGTCGTGTGGATCACCCATGACCTCGGCGTCGTCGCCGGCATCGCGGACCGGGTGCTGGTGATGTACGCCGGCCGCTGCGTCGAGGAGGGGCCGGTCGACGCGGTGTTCGACCGGCCCGCGCACCCCTACACGCGCGGGCTGCTGGGCGCGGTGCCGATCGTCGACGACCCGCGGTCGGCTCGGCAGCGCGATCAGCTGGCGACCATGCCGGGCCTGCCCCCGGATCCGGTCGCGCTGCCGCCCGGGTGCGCGTTCTACCCGCGCTGCCCGGTGCGCGCGGACGAGCGCTGCGCCCGCGAGTTGCCGCCGCTGACCGACGTGGGCGATGGGCAGGACGGCCACCGCGCGGCGAGCTTCTACGCGAGGGAGGCGCCGTGACCGAGCCGGCAGCGACTGCCACGGCGGGCGGCGACGCGGACGTGCTGCTGCGGGCACGGGACCTCGCCGTGCACTTCCCCGTCCGTACCGGGGGCGGGCTGCGCGGCTCGCGCGCCACCGTGCGGGCCGTCGACGGGGTCGACCTCGAGATCCGGCGCGGCGAGACGCTGGGGCTGGTCGGCGAGTCCGGGTGCGGCAAGTCCACGTTGGGCAGCGCGCTGGTGCGGCTGGTCGAGCCGACGGCGGGACGGGTCCAGTTCGACGGCGTGGACGTGACGCGGCTGGGCCGCCGGGGGCTGCGGGCGTGGCGGCGCCGGGTCGCCATGATCTTCCAGGACCCGTTCGCGTCGCTCGACCCGCGCCGGACGATCGCCGAGTCCGTGGCCGAGCCGCTGGCCATCCACGGGTTGCACCCCGGGCGGGCGGCGCGCCGCGCCCGAGTGGGGGAACTGCTCGAGCTCGTGGGGCTGAGCCCGGACCACCGCGACCGCTACCCGCACGAGTTCTCCGGCGGCCAGCGGCAGCGGGTCGGCATCGCCCGGGCACTGGCGGGCGAGCCCGAGTTCGTGGTGTGCGACGAGCCGATCGCCTCGCTCGACGTGTCGGTGCAGGCGCAGGTGCTGAACCTGCTGGTGCGGCTGCAGCGCGAGCTGGGGCTGACGTACCTGTTCGTGTCGCACGACCTGGCGGCGGTCCGGCAGGTCAGCGACCGGGTGGCGGTGATGTACCTCGGCCGCGTCGTCGAGGTCGGTCCGGCCGTCGCCGCGGCCGCCTACCCGGCGCACCCCTACACCGAGGCGCTGTTGTCCGCAGTGCCGGTTCCGGATCCGGGGCGCGAGCGCGTCCGGTCCCGGATTGTGCTCGGCGGGGACGTCCCGAGTCCGACGGCCCCGCCTTCCGGCTGCCGGTTCCGGACCCGGTGCCCGAAGGTCTTCGAGCCGTGCGCCGGCCACGACCCCGCCCTGCAGGAGATCGGCCCCGGCCACGAGGCGGCCTGCCACCTGCACGGCGTGACCGACGTCGGCCGGGACGCCGGGGCGGCGTCCGGGACGCAGCGGCCGTACGCGGGTTTGTCGCGGCCACGCCGTCCCGTAGACTGACGGTGGCCCGGGTGCGCCTGGGCATGATTTCGCGCGCCCTGCACGAAGCCAGGTGCCCGTCGGTCTCCGCTGATCGCCGAGGGTGGTTCACGGAGTGGGTGGCGTGGCGCAGGGCGCCAGGCGCGGCGACCGGCCCGGTCGACCGCGAAGAACCGACGACGCGCCCGACGGCGGGCGCAGAAGGAGGCGGGCGCGGCCATGGCCGTCGTCACGATGAGGCAACTGCTCGAAAGCGGTGTGCATTTCGGGCACCAGACCCGGCGCTGGAACCCGAAGATGAAGCGGTTCATCTTCACCGAGCGCAACGGCATCTACATCATCGACCTGCAGCAGTCCCTGACCTACATCGACCGCGCGTACGAGTTCATCTCGGAGACCGTCGCGCACGGCGGGACGGTGCTGTTCGTCGGCACCAAGAAGCAGGCGCAGGAGGCGATCCGCGAGCAGGCCACGCGGGTCAACATGCCGTACGTCACCGAGCGGTGGCTCGGCGGCATGCTCACCAACTTCCAGACCGTGCACCAGCGGCTGCAGCGGCTCAAGGAACTGGAGGAGGTCGACTTCGACGACGTCGCCGGCTCCGGCCTGACCAAGAAGGAACTGCTGATGCGCCGGCGCGAGAAGGAGAAGCTGGAGAAGACGCTGGGCGGCGTCCGGAACATGTCGCGGGTGCCGAGCGCGGTGTGGATCGTCGACACCAAGAAGGAGCACATCGCGGTCAACGAGGCCCAGAAGCTCGGGATCCCGGTCATCGCGATCCTGGACACCAACTGCGACCCGGACGAGGTGGACTTCCCGATCCCGGGCAACGACGACGCGATCCGGGCGGTGACGCTGCTCACCCGCGTGGTGGCCGACAGTGTCGCCGACGGGCTGCTGGCGCGGGAGGGCCGGCGCACCGGCGAGGAGGCTGGCGGCGGCGACGAGGTGGCCGTCGACGAGCCGCTCGCCGAGTGGGAGAAGGAACTGCTCGCGGGCTCGGCCGCGGACGAGCAGGCTCAGCCGGAGGCGGCCGCGACGGCGGAGGCGTCTGCCGAGGACGCGGCCGGCGAGGAGGCATCTGCTGAGGAGGCGCCTGCTGAGGAGGTGCCTGCTGAGGAGGTGCCTGCTGAGGAGGTGCCTGCTGAGGAGGCGCCTGCTGCGGAGGCCGGGCAGCAGGCAGCGGCCGACGAGCCCGGTGAGGAGCAGCCTTCCGACGCGCCGCAGGAGGCCGCGCACACCAGCGAGACCCCGCAGCCGGCCGAGGCGGCCGCCGAGCGGTCCTGAGGCCCCGGCCGCGGCTCGTCCGCGGAAGCCGGACCCACCGCGTACGACTACCGTTACTTCGAAGAGAGAGCGAGCAGAGGCAAACGATGCCGAGTATCACCGCCGCCGACGTGAAGCGGCTCCGGGACGCCACCGGCGCCGGGATGATGGACGCCAAGAACGCCCTGGCCGAGGCCGAGGGCGACTTCGACCGCGCGATCGAGGTGCTGCGGATCAAGGGCGCCGGCAAGGCGGCCAAGCGGGGCGCGGAGCGCAGCGCGTCCAACGGCCTGGTGGCCGCGCACGGTTCGGCCATGATCGAACTGGCGTGTGAGACCGACTTCGTCGCCAAGAACCTCGACTTCCAGCGCCTGGCGGCCGGCATCGTCGGCACCGCGGCCGCCGGAGGGATCGGCGACCTGGAGGCGCTCGCCGAGGCGAAGCTGGCCGACGGTACGACCGTCACCGAGGCCGTCCAGGCCGCGAGCGCGAAGATCGGCGAGAAGCTCGAGTTGCGCCGCGTCGCCTACTTCGACGGCGAGACCGTGACGTATCTCCACCGCCGGGACCCGGACCTGCCGCCGCAGGTCGGCGTGCTCGTGGAGTACACCGGCGAGGACTCCGAACCGGCCCGGATGGCCGCGATGCAGATCGCGGCGATGAGGCCGCGGTACGTCACCCGGGACGAGGTGCCCGCCAACGTGGTCGAGAACGAGCGCCGGATCGCCGAGGCGACGGCCCGCGAGGAGGGCAAGCCCGAGCAGGCGCTGTCGAAGATCGTCGAGGGCAGGGTCAACGGCTTCTACAAGGAGGCCGTCCTGGTGGACCAGGCGTCGGTGACGGAACCGAAGCGCACGGCCGGCGCGGTGCTGGAGGAGGCCGGCGTCACCGTACGTCGCTTCGCCCGGTTCGAGGTCGGCGAGGCCTGACGAGCGGCAGAGACCGATACCCCGGAGGGCGGCACCGTGGAAGCGACGGCAGCGACGGAGACGGTGCCCGCCATGGGGTACGGGGGCCAGGGCCCGGCTGACACGCCACCCCGGCGCGCGCGACGTGTCCTGGTCAAGCTGTCCGGCGAGGTCTTCGGCGGCGGCGCGGTCGGTGTCGACCCCACGGTCGTGAAGGCGATCGCCGACCAGATCGCGGACGTGGTCGGCGACGGCGTGCAGGTGGCGATCGTCGTCGGCGGCGGCAACTTCTTCCGGGGTGCCGAACTGCACCAGCACGGGATGGACCGCGCCCGGGGCGACTACATGGGCATGCTCGGGACGGTGATGAACTGCCTGGCCCTCCAGGACTTCCTGGAGAAGCGGGGAGTCGACACCCGGGTGCAGACCGCGATCACCATGGGCCAGGTGGCCGAGCCGTACATCCCGCGGCGCGCGTCCCGCCACCTGGAGAAGGGCCGGGTGGTGATCTTCGGCGCCGGGGCGGGGATGCCGTACTTCACCACCGACACCGTGGCCGCGCAACGCGCCCTGGAGATCGGGTGCGACCGGCTGCTGATGGCCAAGAGCGGCGTCGACGGCGTGTACGAGGCCGACCCCCGCACCCACCCGGGCGCGCGCAAGTACCTCACCATCTCGTACGCCGACGTGCTGCGGCGCAGGCTCGAGGTGGCCGATCCGGCGGCCTTCAGCCTGTGCATGGACAACAAGCTGCCGATCGTGGTCTTCGGCCTCAACGAGGACGGCGGGATCGCGCGCGCGATCCGCGGCGACGCCATCGGGACCTTGGTGGCCGCCGACGTCGACACGGAGTTGGCCGGGCCGGAGCCCGAGGCGGCGAGCGGTTGAACGGGTCTGCCGGGTGTGCGGGGGGCGTTCCGCGCGGTACCTTCACAACGGGATACCACACGAGATCAAGGGAGCCACGGTGATCGACGAGACGCTCCTCGAGGCTGAGGACAAGATGGAAAAGGCGGTCTCGGTCGCCAAGGAGGACTTCGGCGCGATCCGCACCGGCCGTGCTCACCCGTCGCTGTTCAGCAGGATCATGGTCGACTACTACGGCGCGCCGACGCCGCTGAACCAACTCGCGTCGTTCCACGTCGTCGACGCCAGGATGATCACCATCCACCCGTACGACAAGAGCTCGCTGGGCGCCGTCGAGCGGGCGATCCGCAACTCGGATCTCGGGGTCAACCCGAGCAACGACGGCGAGCTGATCCGGATCACGCTGCCGCAGCTCACCGAGGAACGGCGGCGGGAGTACATCAAGGTGGCACGGCAGAAGGCCGAGGACGCCCGGGTGTCGATCCGCAACGTGCGGCGGCACGCCAAGGACGCCCTGGAGCGGATGGCCAAGGACGGCGAGGCCGGCGAGGACGAGGTCTTCCGCGCCGAGAAGCAACTCGAAGAAGTGACCAAGGCCCACGTCGACCAGATCGACGAGTTGCTGTCGCACAAAGAGTCGGAACTGCTCGAGGTCTGACCTTCGTGGCCACCGACGGGAGGCCGTCGGCCGCCGGGCTCGCACCCCACGGCCGCGCCGGGCGTGACCTGCGAGCGGCGACACTGGTCGGCGCCGCCCTCGCGGTGCTGGTGGTGGCGGGCCTGTGGTGGCAGCCCGGGTTCGTGGCCGTGGTGGCGGTCGCGGCCGTCATCGCGGTGTGGGAGCTCGCGCACGCGCTGGGCGAGCGCGGGATCAGGGTGCCCGTCATCCCGGTGCTGCTGGGTGCGGTGCTGATGGTCGTGGCCGGCTACGTCGGCGGGGCCGAGGCGCTGGTCGTCGCGCTGGCGCTGACGGTGGTCGCGATCTGCGTGTGGCGGCTTGGCGAACGGGACGTGGGCTACGTCCGGGACGCCACCGCCGGCGTGTTCGTCGCGCTCTACGTGCCGTTCCTCGCGGGCTTCGCGACGGTGCTGCTGCGCCCGGAGGACGGCCAGTGGCGGGTGATCGCCGTGCTGGCGGTGGCGGTCGCGTCGGACACCGGCGGCTACCTCTCGGGCATTCTCGTGGGCCGCCACCCGATGGCTCCCACCGTCAGCCCCAAGAAGTCGTGGGAGGGCTTCGGCGGCTCCGTGGTGCTGGGCTCGGCGGCCGGCGTGGCGGGCGTCGTCCTGCTCCTCGGCGGGACGTGGTGGGCCGGCCTGGTGCTCGGCCTGGCCGGTGTCGTCGCCGCCACGCTCGGTGATCTCGGTGAGTCGATGCTGAAGCGCGACCTCGGGATCAAGGACATGAGCTCGCTGCTGCCGGGCCACGGCGGCCTGATGGACCGGGTCGACTCGCTGGTGACCACGCTGCCCATCGGCTGGCTGGTGCTGACAGCGCTCGTGGAGGTCGCGTAGTGTCAGGCTGCAATGGTGCCAATGGTGTGGCGTTGGTGTGGCATTGG
>JBMCTR010000024.1:0-11432 GCA_048622955.1 Actinomycetota bacterium | reverse complement strand
GGCCCACGAACCCGGTCGCCCCGGTGAGCAGCACGTGCTGGTCAGCCAGGTGCTTTCTCATGAGCGCCTCGCTGGGGACATCCGCATGGTCGCCGACACTATCCGACGTCCGTGGGCGCCCGGCCGAGCGCCCGCATCCGGGCGCGCGGGCGGCCCGTGCCGGCGCGGTGCGCGATCAGCGGTCATCGACGGCCCTCGTGCTGTGCTCCGACGTGGGTCCAGGCTAAGTCGTATACCGCTCGTCCGAGTCACCACCTCGAGGCAAACCGCCACCTCAAGGCGATGCGCTCGCGATTTGTCCGTTTTGCCCGATTCGCGCGAGCGGAGATCCTTGAGGTGGCGGTTCGCCTTGAGGTGGAGGGCGGCCAGGGCTGTCCACACCCTGCCAGTTCCGGCCACGGCCATCCACAATCTCGACGCCGGCACCCTTGAAGAGCGCCCGCTGTGGCCAGGCTGGCCGGCATGGCCAATGCGGAGGACGGGCTGCCGTACGAGATCCGGCAACTCATCGCGGACGCAGGTGGCGCCATCGACACCCGTACTGCGAAACAAGCCGGCGTCACACGAAGCAGGCTGCAACGACTCAGCGACGACGGCCTGCTCACGCGGCTCGCACCGGGCATCTACGCGCCCGCCTCGGCGGCGAAGCTGGATGACTGGAAACGGTTCGCGCTGAGGGCGCGGGCCTTCGCCGCATCCTGCGGTCCGGCTGCGTACCTGACCGGATGGGGAGCCGCGGTGCACTGGGACCTGCCCACGCTCGGCCGCCCGCCCGTTGTGCCGACCGTGATCCGCCCCAAGGCGCCAGGTCGCGGGCCGTCGAACAGCCGGTCGGGCCGCATCCTGGTGGCCGACGTACCCACGGCGCACCTGGGACAGCAGGGTGGGCTGAGGCTGGTCGGCATGGCCTGGGCGGTGATGGAGATCGCACGGCGCTCGCGGCTGCCGCACTCCCTGGTCGTCGCGGACCGGGCGTTGCGCCTGGGTGCGGATCTGACCGGCGTGGGGACGCAGCTGGCCCGCTGGAAGGGCGCCGGCCGCGCGCGCTGGGTCGCCGAGCACGCCGACCCGGCCGCCGAGAGCCCGCTGGAGACGCTGGGCCGGTTCGCGTTTCTCGAGTTCGACCTGCCGCTTCCGGTCGCCAACGCGTGGGTCGGGCACGATCGCCCAGAGCGCCGGGTGGACGGGTTGCTTCCCTGGCACTGGTGCGCCTTCGAGGGGGATGGCGCGATGAAGTACGACAACCGCGACGACGCGTCCCACATCGTCCGGGATCAGTACGAACGAGAGTTCCACCTGCGGCGGCTCGGGCTGGACTTCGCCCGGTTCGGCTGGCCCGACGTGTATCCGAGCCGCCGTCCGCTGGCGGACAAGGCACGAGCGCTGCTTCGCGACCGGCCGGCGCGGTCGCGGCCGGTCCGCTGGTGGAAGCACGTGCCGGGGAAGGGCCCGGTCGAGCCACAGCCCGCGGACTGGCCGTCACCCAACCCGGTCGGCGTGATCCTGCCGGCGGGCTGGGATCGCGACCGGTAGGCGATGGGGCCCCGGAGCGACCCGAGGCCCCACCATGCCGGCGGCTACGGCGAGACCGTCGTGTAGTACTGGTTCCCCGGGTCGGTCGCTGTGGTCTGGGTGAAGAACGGGGTGAACGCGTCCCCCACGTTGTCCAGGCCGACGTAGTCACCGAGGAAGAAGCCGCCCGCGAACGGCGCCTGCTGGATGTCGAACGGGCCGTCCACATGTGCCTCGTCGGTCCAGCTTGCCGGGTTGTCACAGCCGCCGTGGCAGTGGACCAGCCAGTGGTCGGTGTCGGTTCCGTCTCCCGCCACGTTGTTGCGGAAGTCGTAGTACGACACCCCGACCGTCCCGTCGTCGGCGACGTGCACTTGCGGCGTGTGCGCCTGCCGGTTGTCGACGGGGATGTCGTCCGGCGTCTGGTTCACCTGGATCGGCGCCGACCACGTGAAGCCTCCGTCGGATGACATCGTGAACGCGACGCTGTCGTGCGCGAAGCCGCTGAACCGGCCGTCCTGCCACACCGCGTACAGGTTCCCGTTCGCCGGGTCCACCGCGACGTCGAAGATTACCGCGGCGGCACGGACCGGCGCGCCCTCATTGTCGTCGCCGGCGGGGATCTGGATCCCCAGCGACTGGATCTTCGCGATCCGGTTCGGCCGACCCTGCGGCAGCCAGGTCTCGCCGCGGTCCGGCGAGGACTTGAACGCCAGGTTGAACTCGAACTGGTTACCCCCGTCGTCATTGCGGAAGTTCAAGATCTCGTTGAAGAAGTCGAACAGGATTCCCTGGTCGTCGACGACGATCTGGTTGCCGATGGTCTGGTTGACCCCGCCCGGGTTGTACAGCACCTCGGGCTCGGACCAGGTCTCGCCGCCGTCGGTGGTGCGCGAGAACAGGGCCGCGCCCTTGAACCCGAGCCCGCCGCCGAAGGTTCCGCGGTTGGGGTTGATCGCCGCGCCGGTCGGCAGGTCGAGGAAGTCCCAGACCGTGTACACGAAGTCGGAGTCGTGCGGGTCGGCGGTCATGGAGTTCTTGTCGTGCAGATCGCCGTTGTCGTCGAAGGCGATCAGGATCGGGTCGCTGACCTCGGACTCGTCGACCTCGCCGTCGCCGAACGCGGACGCGGGGATCTTCTGGACCATCATGCCGTTGTCGCCGAAGCCTCCCGGGAAGCCGGGCGGCGGCGCGATGTCGAGCACGAGGTGCATCACGTGCAGGTCGCCGTTCGGCGAGAAGCTCAGCCACGGGTCGGACGCCCGGTCGAACTCACCTCCGGTGCAGTCGGTCACTCCGGGGAAGGTGAGCTCTTGCCAGGACGAGCCGCCGTCGAAGCTGATCGCCGCGACGTTGCCGCGGGCGCCGCCGTTGCTCCAGCGGTCCTGCTGCCAGATCCCGGCGACGATGTCAGAGTCGACGGGACTGACGTCGACCCAGGGTTCGACCTCGCTGTCCAGGAACAGTGTGCCGCCGTTCGCGTCCATCCCGCAGTTCGGGTCGAACGGACTCGTGTCGGACACCTGCGTCACCGGGCCTGTCATGTAGGGCGCCGCCACGGCGGGACCAGCGCCAAGCGCCAGAATCGCGCAGCCTCCGACTACCACGATTCGTCGCATGGGTGTACCTCCTTCGAGCGAATCGGATTTCGGATCGGTCACACGGAAGGGTTGGACGGGCGTAGAAAGACAGCGCCGCGGTAGCCGGGCGGCGCCTGCCGTCAGGGGTCGGTAGCCGTGCTTCGAAGCCGGGGCCCTTAGGGGCTCACTCATCTCTCAGTAAGCCACCAAATGTTCAAGCTGTCCAGTTGGCGAGACAAGAAAGTGCGCGCAAGTTGTGTTCCTTCCCGCTTCCGCCGATGCGGAGATTCAGCGTGCGCGTGTGGGGTAAGCACTCGTTCCTTCGACCCCCGGGAGGAAGCGAATGAACCAGGTGCTCGATCGGAAGATCAAGAACATCGACACCGCGTTGCGGGTGCTGCGGGAGGAGCGGCGGCGGTGCACCGATCCCGTGGACATCCTGCACGTGAGCGCGTCGATCGACGAACGGCTCGATGAGCGGCTGCTGCTGATGCGCACCCGCTCGTCCACCACAGGGAGATGACACGGTGCAGCACGACGAGTTCATCGGCCTGGTCCAAAGCCGAGCGCAGCTACCCTCGCGGGGCGACGCGGAACGCGCCACCAGGGCCACCCTCGAAACGCTCGGCGAGCGCATCCCGGGAGGGCTGGCCACGAACCTGGCGGCGCAACTGCCGGAGGAGATCGGCGAGCACCTGCGCCGTACGTTGCCGTACGGCCTGGAGGACACCCCCGGCGAGCGGTTCGACGCGGCGGAGTTCGTGGCCCGCGTGGCGGATCGCGCCACCGCGGACGAGCCTCAGGCGGCGTACTTCGCGCGGGTCGTCTGCGAGGTGGTGGACGAGGCGACCCAGGGCGGCATGCTCGGCAAGGTCGCCGAGTCGCTGCCGGAGGACGTGCGGCAACTGGTCACCGCGGGCAGCAAGGACTAGGTCGGGCTACGGCGGCGTGAGCCGGAACGGCAGCGCAGCGAGGCAGCGGCGGTACTTGTCGATGAGTTCCGCCTCGTCGGCGGCGCCGACGTGGATGTTGGCGAGCCCGTAGCTGTAGCTGTCCTGGTCGGGCAGTTCCGAGAGGCGGTCGCCGCTTTTGACGATCACCTCGATCGTGGTGCCGGGGATCTCCTTCTCGATCACCTCGATCTCGTGCCGCGACGGGCACCGGCGCACCACGCCGTCGGCGAACAGTCGCGGGAACCACTTGGCCGCGACGGCGTACGGTCCCTCGCGACGCGGCAGCACCGGCTCGCGCCCCAGGGCGAGGTCGATCATGGCTCGGTGGTTCGGCACGCCGTCCACGAGTTGGAAGAGCGTGGCGTGCGACTGGGAGTGCCGTGGGTTGATCTCGAGCAGCCTGAGGTCGCGCCGATCGGGGTCCCAGAAGTACTCGATGTTGAACGTCGAGTTCTCCAGCCCGATGTGCCCGATGACCCGCTCGGTGACGTCGATGATCCACGCGACGACGTCCTCCGGCAGCCGGGACGGGTACTGGTAGCGGAGAAAGCTCGACGAGTCGGGGTACGTGACCGCGTCGACGACGCCGTAGACGACGACGCGGCCCTCCCGGGCGTAGCCTTCGACCGTGATCTGGTCGCCGGTCGCCATCTCCTCGACCAGGCACGTCTGGCCACCGACCTTGGAGATCTTCGCTGGCAGATCCGCCAGCGACAGGATGTAGTCGAAGGGCTGGCCCATCCTGCCGACCTGCTCGCGCTCGGCGTCGAGCGCCGCGCGCATCGACCGGTCATCTGTCACGTAGTACGCGGACGCCGACGAGGCCGACTTCACCGGCTTCACCCAGACCGGGTAGCTCATGCCCGCGGGAAGGCCGGCATCCTCGTCGGCGGGGTCGACCAGGGCGAACCGCGGGTACTCGTCGATCACCTCGCTCTGTACGAGCCGGCTCCAGTACTTGTGCTCGCACTTCAGCACCGCCTCCAGGGTCGGCGAGCGCAGCCCGAACCGGCGGCACAGGATCGGCACCATCTGGGTGACCGGGAAGTCCCAGTACCCGACGACGGCGTCGATGTGGCCGTCGAACATCTCGAGCTGCGCCGTCGCCTTGTCGAGCAGCTCCCGGATGGGGATCTGCTCGCCGTGGCGGAGCTCGTCGATCGTCAGCAACTGGTGGAACCGGTAGTCGGCGGCCTCGGGCAGCTCCTGCAGCCGGGCGCTGTTCGGCTCGTCGAGACCAAGAACGAAGATGTTCAGCATCGTGGCACTCGCCATCGGTTGCCGTGGGGGTATGTCCCGGCTACCCGTTGCACCGCCTTCTACACCGAGGTTTGAGCGCGCCGTTCGGGGCAAACAGCCGTGCCCCGGAAGCATTCACACGAGGGAGACGGCGATGGCTAAAAGCGAGACGCGCACCACGACGGACCACGGCGAGATCCGGCGCTGGGCGGAGGAGCGCGAGGGTGTTCCGGCGAGTGTCCGTGGCACCGAGACGGCGGGAGAGGCAGGCGTGCTGCGGATCGACTTCCCCGGCGGCGCGGGCGAGGACGACCTCGAGCACATCTCCTGGGACGACTGGTTCGCGAAGTTCGACGACAATGAGCTGGCCTTCGTCTACCAGGAGCACAAGGCCTCCGGCGAGGACAGCACGTTCTTCCGGCTCGTCAACCGGTGACATGATGCCGCGGCGGTCGTCAGACCGTCCACTCCGGGAAGTCCTGGCCGGAGAGCTCGCGCAACCGGTCGGCGTCGTCGCTGAGCAGCTCGCGCAACGCGGGGCGGACGGCCCCCGCCTCCTCCCACTGCGGCAGTGCCGCCCGGACGGTGCCCGGTTGCCCGGCGACCTCGGGTGCGCCCCCATCGTCGACCCCCGCGAACCGGAACAGGCGCTGCAGCACGCCGCGAGGGTCGGCACGCAGGCGTTCCTGGCTGACGATCGCGAGCCGGCGGACGTCGAAGTGCTCGAGGAACGGCAGCAGCCGCTCGCAGTACCGGCTACGGGACACGTACTGGCTGCCGGGGTCGAACAGCGCCTCGCGCAGCGGCCGGTTCTCGGTGCCGTCCGCCCAGTGGTGCCGGTACTGCGACAGCGCCCGGTCGACCGGGTCGCGGACCAGGTAGATCAGCCTGGTGTCGGGGATCACCGCGGCCATCCGCGCGGCGACCTCCGGGTGGTCGGGGGACGTGTAGCCAGGGGAGGACTCGCCGCGCGCGGCGGCCGGCCGGAAGTGCTCTCCGTACCACCCGGGGCCACGGTTCCAGTTGGGCCCGAAGAAGAAGTTGAGCTCCTTGGGAGTCGACATCGCGATGTCCGGATGGCCGTCCAGGTACCGGTGCAGCGCGGTCGTCGCGCACTTCATCGCGCCGATGACGACGAGGTTCGGCAGCACGACGGCCGGATACCCGTACCGATCGCCGCTAATCGGGGCGTTTAGCCGCGCGGCCGCCGGGCATCGGCCGACGGTGTCCGAGCAACCGCGACAGAGTGCGACGGCCGAGTCGGCGAAGGCGATCACCGGCTCCGGCCAGCACGAGGACTTCCCCGGCCAGCTGCTGGTGACCCGGCACCACAGCGCCATCCGCGAGTGGGCGCGAGCGCGGCAGGCCGAGCCCGTCATGTACCGCGACTCGGAGGGACGCGACCGGGTGCCGCAGGTGTCCCTGCTGCTGCCCGGAGATCGCCGCGGCGATGACCTGACGACCGTCCCGTGGGAGCGGTGGCTCGACACGTTCACCCTCGCCGACCTGCGGTTCATCTACCGGGAGCACACTCCGGAGGGCGAGCTGAGCACGTACTTCCGCCTCGACAGGTCCAGCCGCGAGGGGTAGGGCGGAGTGGCGAGCACGCCGGCGCGCGGCGCGGCGGAGTACGTTCCCGCCGGCGCGGATCTCGACAAGCTCAAGGATGCTGCCGAGTCCTGCCACGGCTGCGACCTGTACCGGGACGCGACCCAGACCGTCTTCGGGGACGGCGACCCGGCGGCCCGGACCATGCTGCTGGGCGAGATGCCGGGCGACCGGGAGGACCGCGAGGGCAAGCCGTTCGTCGGGCCGGCCGGCCGGGTGCTCGCGGACGCGATGGACGACGCCGGCATCGACCGCGCCCGCTCGTACGTCACGAACGTGGTGAAGCACTTCAAGTTCACCCGGGCCGAGGGGAGCAAGCGGCGGATCCACCAGACGCCCAACCGGACCGAGATCGTCGCGTGCCGGCCGTGGCTGCTCGCGGAGCTGGAACTGCTGCGGCCGTCGGTCATGGTGCTGCTCGGCGCGACCGCGGCGAAGGCCGTGTTCGGCCAGGCGTTCCGGATCACCCGGCAGCGCGGCGAGTTGCTGCGCGCACCCGACCTCGAGGGCGCGCCGTGGCGGGCGGGGGAGGGCCCCTGGGCGGTGGCGACCGTCCACCCCTCCGCGGTGCTCCGGGCGGACGACGACGACCGTGCGGCGATGTACGACGGCCTGGTCGCCGACCTGCGGGTCGCGGCCGGCGCCGGTGGCTAGGCGCCCGGCATCGTCTCGCCGCCGACGGGGGCGAGGACCTCGCCGGAGTAGTAGCCGGACATCCGCTCGGAGGCGAAGAACACGTACGACGGCGCGATGTCGTCCGGGTGCGCCGCCTGCTTCATCGGCGCCTGCTGGCCGAACTCGGCGGTCTTCTCCTCCTCGAAGGACGCGGGGATCAGCGGCGTCCACACCGGCCCGGGCGCGACGCAGTTGACCCGGATGCCGCGGTCGAGCAGGCTCTGCGCCAGCGAGTAGGTGAACGCGAGGATCGCGCCCTTGGTGCTCGCGTAGTCGATCTGCGACTTGTTGCCCCGCAGCCCCTGGACCGACGAGCTGTTGATGATCGCGCCGCCGTTGGGCAGATGCTGGAGCGCGGCCTTGGTGGTCCAGAAGTACGAGTAGATGTTGGTGCGGAACGTCCGATCCCACTGGTCGTCGGTGATGTCCTCCAGGCTCGCCCGCCGCTTCTGGTAGGCGAGGTTGTTGACGAGGATGTCGAGGCCGCCGAGCTCCTCGGCGGTTCGATGGACCGTGCCGCGCGCGTGCTCCGCGTCGCTGAGGTCTCCGGGGAACAGCACCACGTGGCGGCCGGCGGCCTCGATCACATCGGCGGTGTGCCGCGCGTCGTCGTGCTCCTCCAGATACGCGATCGCGACGTCCGCGCCCTCCTTGGCGAAGGCGATGGCGACCGCCCGTCCGATGCCCGAGTCGCCGCCGGTCACCAGTGCGCGCCGGCCGTCGAGCAGGCCGCGCCCCTCGTAGTCGGCCATCTCGTCGCGCGGGTGCGGCTCCATGTCCGCGGTGTAGCCCGGTCGTGCCTGTTCCTGGGGCGGTCGGCGGCCCGGGTCCTCAACCATGGCGGTCTCCGGTTCTTGGCGGGAGTTGTGCGGGTGAATCGGTTACCCGGGACCCGGGCGGCCAATCCCGCGTCCACCGTCCCCCGCGCCGCGTCCCCCGTCCCCGGCCGTCGTGTCGTCGACAATGGGGTGACGCAGGTGCCAACGTGTGGGCACGTTGTCACCCCCTGGTGTGGATGGAGGGAGCCGCATGACCGGCGTGGAGCCGTACTACCGTGCCGATCTCGCGCTGGTGCACGACCTGGGCTTCGGTGCCCATGCCGACACCTGCGCGCCCGGGATCCTGGCGCTGCTCGAGCCGGTGCGCCGGCGCGGCGGGCTGGTGCTGGAACTGGGCTGCGGGTCGGGACGGCTCACCCGGCACCTGGTCGACGCGGGACACCGGGTACTGGCGACCGACGCGTCCCCCGCCATGCTCGACCTGACGCGGCGCGCCGTGCGGGAGGGGGAGGCGGACGTCCGCCGGCTCGCCCTGCCGGACGACCCCGTCCCGCCGGCGGACGCCGTGGTCTCGACCGGCCACGCGCTCAACTACCTCAGCGACGTGGAAGCGGTGCAGCGGGCGCTGGTGGCGGTGTCCGGTGCGCTGCGGCCGGGCGGCGTGCTCGCCATCGACCTGTGCGACCTCGCGTGGGGCGCGGCCCGCCGCGACCAGCCGAATCACGTGTTCGTCGAGGACGACTGGGTGATCGCCACGAGATTCTCGGTTCCGCAGCCGGACCGGTATGTGCGGGAGATGACCGTCTTCGTCCGCAACGAGGACGGCACCTGGCGCCGCGACGACGAGCGGCACGACAACGTCCTGCTCGACACCGCGCAGGTTCCGCCGTTGCTGCGCACGCACGGGCTCGAGGTGACCGTCGGCACCTCCTTCGGCGACGAGGAGCTACCCGAGGGGCTCGTGACGATCGTCGGCAGGCGGACGTAGGCCCCGATGCCGTCGTAGGGTGCGTGCCATGGCCAAGGTTGTGCTGCGTGTCAGGTTCATCGGCGGCGCGCACATGGACGTGACCTACGAGGACCCCGAGGCGGACGAGGACCAGATCGTGGAACGTGTCACCACGACCCTGGCGTCGGACTCCGGAATGCTGCCCACCAGGCACGGGGACCGGCTCGTCGTCATCTACGCCCGAGGGGTCGCGGCCTTCGAGGCGCAGCCGCGCGGCGCGGTGCTCTGACCGTCCGGGCCCGGATGTGGGCGATCGGCCTTCGGTTCAGTGGCCGAGCTCGTGCTGGAATGCGACGATCTCCTCGGCGAAGGCGGCTGGATTGTCTGCTTCCCCACAGGGCGCAGAGCAAAGGCACGCCGCGGCGACGTCCGCGGTCCTGTCCGAGGGTGCGCATACCATGGCCGCCGAGCCGATCGATGAGGGGAGCGCGCTCGACCCCGATGCAGTTCGAGGACATCGTCTTCCTGCGCGAGCACGACGCCGCCTGGCGGCTGCTGCGCGCCGACAACGCGCCGCTCGTCCTCAGCTTCCTGCACCGGGTGTTCGTCGAGGGCAACGCGCGGTCGATCTCGGCCACGGAGCTGACCAGCCGGCTCGACGACGAGCTCTACGCGCTGAACCAGCGGCTCGGCGAGGGCACGTTCCCCAAGTCGGCCCGCGAGTACCTGAACGACTGGGCCAGGCCGGAGCTCGGCTGGCTGCGCAAGTACTACCCGACGGGCTCCGACGAGCCGCACTTCGACGCGACCCCGGCGGTCGAGAAGGCGCTGTCGTGGCTGCGCTCGCTGCAGGCCCGCTCGTTCGTCGGCACCGAGTCGCGGCTCAACACGCTGTTCGAGCTGCTACGCCAGATCGCCTACGGCGCGGAGGACGACCCGGAGGTCCGGCTCGCCGACCTGTCCCGCCGCCGGCAGCAGATCGACCGCGAGATCGCCGAGGTGGAGCAGGGCAACGTCCCCGTCCTCGACCCGTCCGCGCTGCGCGACCGCTACCAGCAGTTCGCCGCGACGGCCCGGGAGCTGCTCGCCGACTTCCGCGAGGTGGAGGCGAACTTCCGCGCCCTCGACCGGGACCTGCGCGAGCGGATCGCCGCCTGGAGCGGGTCCAAGGGCGAGTTGCTCGACGAGGTCCTCGGATACCGCGACGCCATCGCCGAGTCCGACCAGGGGCGCAGCTTCCAGGCGTTCTACGACTTCCTGCTCTCGCCGGAGCGCCAGGCCGAGCTGAGCGACCTGCTCGACACGGTCCAGCAGCTCGCCGCCATTGACGAGCGCGACTGGCGGATGCGCCGGATCCACTACGACTGGCTCGACGCCGGCGAGCAGACGCAGGCGACGGTACGGGTGCTGTCCGATCAGCTGCGCCGGTTCCTCGACGACCAGGCGTGGCTGGAGAACCGGCGGGCGATGGACCTGCTGCGCAGCATCGAGTCCACGGCGCTGCGGCTGCGCGACCACGGCACGCCGCCGCTGACGTTCGAGATCGACGGCACCGCGCCCGAGATCGTCCTCCCCATGGAGCGCCCGCTCTACACCCCGGCGGCGCGGACGCCGATCGACAGCAGCGTCGACACCGGCGACGAGGAGGTCGACCCGGCGGCACTGTTCGACCAGGTCCACGTCGACCGCGCGCTGCTGGCGTCCGGGGTCCGGCGGGCGCTCCAGCACCGCGGCCAGGTCGGCCTGCCGGAACTGGTCAGGGAGAACCCGCTGGAGCACGGGCTCGCCGAGCTCGTCGGCTACCTGTCGCTGGCCGATGACGCGTTCCGGGTGGTGTTCGACGAGACCGCGCGCGAGCAGGTCAGCTGGCAGGACGCGGACGGCCGGCAGCGGGTCGCCACGCTGCCGCGGGTCACGTACGTACGGTCGACGACTCCCGAAGAAGGTGCGAGCCCGTGACGACGCCCGCGACCGTCCAGCGGGACGAGCCCAACCTGTCGGTGGTGGTCACCCAACTGATGAAGGGCGTGGTGTACCGCGACGTCCACGAGGCACAGTGGCACGAGTTGCTGCAGCTGCAGGCGAAGGTGCGCGACTACGTCGGCGTCATCGGGCTCACCGTCGTCGTCGACGAGGC
>JBMCTR010000023.1:0-11467 GCA_048622955.1 Actinomycetota bacterium | reverse complement strand
CGGGGAGGTGGAGTGGGCGGACAGCTCACCCGGCCGCTAGCGACGGGGTTCGATCGAACCGAGCGGGGGGCGTCAGCGGCCCTGGTTGGCCACGGCCTGGATGGCCTCGGCGGCAGCCTCGGGATCGAGGTACTCGCCCCCGACCTTCACCGGCCGCATCGCCTCGTCCAGCTCGTACA
Source organism: Actinomycetota bacterium (assembly GCA_048622955.1). Taxonomy (GTDB): domain Bacteria; phylum Actinomycetota; class Actinomycetes; order Jiangellales; family Jiangellaceae; genus JBMCTR01. The sequence continues at coordinate 11,288 of JBMCTR010000023.1, read as the reverse complement.
GCAGCGGGATCCCGGTCGGGATGTTCAGCCCCACGACGGCCTCGTCGGACATCCCGTCCAAGTGCTTGACAAGCGCACGCAGTGAGTTCCCGTGCGCGGCCACCAGCACCGTCAACCCCAGGCGCAGGTCCGGGATGATCGCGTCATACCAGTACGGCAGCATCCGGTGCACGACATCGGCCAGGCACTCGGTGCGGGGCATCAGCTCGGGGGGGAGGTCCGCGTAGCGCGGGTCGCCGACCTGGGAGTACTCATCGTCGTCCGCGATCGGCGGCGGCGGTGTGTCGTACGACCGCCGCCAGATCATGAACTGCTCCTCGCCGTACTCCTCGAGCGTCTGCTTCTTGTTCTTGGCCTGCAGCGCCCCGTAGTGCCGTTCGTTGATCCGCCACGACCGCCGGACCGGGATCCAGTGCCGGTCGATCGCATCCAGCGTGATCTCGGCGGTACGGGTGGCCCGGCGCAGCACGCTGGTGTGGAGCACATCCGGCATCAGCCGACGCTCGGCAAGCAACTCGGCGGCGCGCATGGCCTCCGCCCGTCCCTTCTCGGTCAGGCCGACATCGACCCAGCCGGTGAACAGGTTCTTGGCGTTCCACTCGCTCTCGCCGTGCCGAAGCAGCACCATGCGGTAGGGCATGCTTCCGAGCCTATCGGGCCGCCCGCGGGCCGTGCGCCGTCCCGGTCCGCAACCTACTCCGGCCTCAGGTGCTCGAACGCGGCCAGGTTTCGCGTCGACTCGCCGCGGGCGAGCCGCCATTCCCACTCCCGCCGGATCGCCGTCGAGAAGCCCAGTTCCAGGATCGTGTTGAAGGACGAGTCCGCCGCGTCCAGCACCACGCCGAGCAGCCGGTCCACCTCCGCGGGCGTCACGGCCTCCAGTGGCAGCCGGCCGACCAGATAGATGTCACCGGCCACGTCCACTGCGAACGCGATACCGGACAACCGGGCGTTGCGCTCGAGCAGCCAGCGGTAGACCCCCTCCACGTTCTCGTCGGGGCGGCGAGCGACGAACGCATTGACGGTCAGGCTGTGGTCACCGACCGCCAGGCTGCACGACGTCTTCAGCTTGCGTTCCCCCGGTAGCTCGACGGAGAACCGCCCCGGCTGGCTCTCCTCCCAGGGCGCACCGGTGTCCTCGAGATGCTCCCGGACGACCTGCGCCGCGCGTGCTGCCCGTTCGCTCACGAGCCCAGCCTGCCGCATCGGTTCGGACACCGGCGTCACACCCAGGCGAGGTCGCGCTCCCGGCAGGCGGCCGTGTACACGTCCAGCATCCGGTCCGTGGTGACGTCCCACCCGAACCTCCGAGCGTGCGTGAGCGCACCGGCGCCGAGATCCGCACGGCGAGCCGGTGACCCGACCACGCTCGCGATCGCCTGCGCCCAGTCCGAGGGATCGTAGCCGTCGACCAGCACACCGGAACGGCCGTCGGCGACCGCGGTCTGCAGCCCGCCGACGGCGGCGGCCACCACCGGCGTCCCGCACGCCTGGGACTCCAGCGCAACCAGCCCGAACGACTCGTTGTGCGAGGGGACGACGGACAGGTCGGCCGCCCGGTACCAGTCGGCCAGCGCCCGCTGCGGCACCGGCGGCTGGAACCGCACGACATCGTCGATCTCGAGACAACGCGCCAGCAGCTGCAGGCCGTGCGGCTTGGTGAGGCCGCTGCCAGACGGCCCTCCGACAACGGCGACCACCAACCTGCGCCGGAGCGCGGGGTCGTCGGCGACCAGCCGGGCCGCCGCGTGCAACAGGACGTCGGGAGCCTTCAACGGCTGCACCCGTCCGGCAAACAGCAACACGACGTCGTCGTCGCGCAGGCCGAGCCGCCGGCGCGCCGCCCTGGGGTCGCCGGGCGAGAAGACTTCCAGGTCGACGCCCGGATGCACCGAGACCACTTTCGAGGGATCGGCGTCGTACAGCGTGACGAGCTGCGCCGCCTCGTACGCGGTGTTGGCGACGAGCCTGTCGGCCGCGGTGACCACCTGCTCCTCACCGATCATTCTCGACTGGGGCTCCGGCGAGTCGCCGTCCGCCAGCGAAAGGTTCTTCACCTTGGCCATCGTGTGCATGGAGTGCACCAGCGGCACGTCCCACCGCTCGGTGGCGAGCCATCCGACCTGACCGGACAGCCAGTAGTGCGAGTGGATCAGGTCGTACCGTCCCGGTTCGCTCGCCGCCTCGACGCGGAGGACACCGGTTGCGAAGTCGCACAGGTGGGAGGGCAGTTCGCCCTTGTCGACGTTCTCGAACGGGCCCGCAACCACGTTCCGCACCGTGACGCCCGGCGCGACCTGGGCCATTGGCGGGAGCCGGCTAGAGGTCGCGCGGGTGAACACGTCGACCTCCACACCTCGCTCGGCGAGGCGACGGGCAAGCTCGACCACATAGACGTTCATCCCGCCCGCGTCGCCCGCGCCGGGCTGGTCGAGCGGCGAGGTGTGGACGCTGAGCATTGCGACCCGCCGTGGCAGGGGAACAGGGAGTGTCACTGGTCGGCACCTCCGTCCCGCACCAACGAGCCGTGCGCCGCCTGGATTCCCGAAGGGACGCCCGTAGGCTGTGTGCCGTGACCCGGTCCGTGATCCGGCTGCAGGTCCAGCTGGAGCCGCTGAAGAAGGGCAGCAAGCCGCACCGGTGGTACGACATCTCGCCCATCCGCGAGGTGGAGCGGCTTCGCGTGACCGCCGACGGCGCCGTCGGCGAGGTGGACGGACAGCGCCTGCTGGACGTGCATAACGTCACACATCCGCGCAGCCGCAACCACGGGAGGGCCAGCGGCCTGTCGATCGGGTTCACCTCCCACTACCGCGCCATGCGCGAGCAGTTCGGCGCGCACGTGACGGACGGGGTCGCCGGCGAGAACGTGCTCGTGGACAGCGACGACCGGATCGCTCGCGAACGGCTGGAACACGGCGCCCTCCGGGTGCGTGACGGCCGCGTCGTGCCGTTCGCCGAGGTCGTGATCGCCGAGCCGTGCGTGGAGTTCAGCCGGTTCGTGCTCGGGGTGGCGCCCGGCGACGGCGGGCCGCCGATGCGGGAGCCGCTGCAGGCGCTCCGCGGCGGCATCCGCGGCTTCTACGTCGCGCTGGCCGAGCCGGTCGACCTCGCGGCGGGGGACGAACTTCTCCTGTCCTGAACGGACGCCGCCCCGTGCCGGCGCGATGTATTGCTTCGCACGGCAACCGAGCCTAGGGTCGAGATCACCGGGACGATCCTCCATTGACCCGAGGGAGTGCCGGAGATGCCGATTCGCAACCGCCCCCGGACATCCATCGCCTGCCTGTTGGCGACGCTGCCGCTGCTCGCGGCGCCGCTCGTTGCCGTCCCGGCAGCGGGCACCGAGACTGAGCCGCAGGCCGAGCCGGCCACCGGGCAGCCACCCGTCCAATACCCGTTCGCGTGCACCGCCCAGGACCACGGGCTCGAGCTCATCGTCGACAACCAGGAGGGCGAGGGTGTCGAGGTCCGGGACGACGACGGCGAGCTTCTCGGCTACAGCCGCGACTGCGAGGCCGAGACCCGCACCTGGTACTACGCGGTGGACCGCGACGGCGACCGGCACATCATCCGGGACCACGACGAGGGCCCGGTCGAGGACATCGAGCAGCGTCTCGGCGACGCCGCCCTCGCCAAGACCACGCTGACCGACGGGCGTGAGGTCCCGTACCTGATCCGCCACGAGCGGGGCGTCATCAACCGGTTCATCTACTCCGTGTCGATGCTCGCGACCACCGAGGAGGTCACCGGAGGAACACCGGACCAGCCCGACCGGAGCAACTGGAACGGGCGGCTGCTCTACCAGTTCCAGGGCGGCGTCGGCATCGGCCACACCCAGGGGGAGTACGACGAACGGGGGATCACCGGCGCGCCGGACCGGCTCGGCATGGGGTACGCCGTCGTCTACTCGACCGGCACCCGCACCGGCGAGCACTACAACCTGCTGCTCGGCGGGCGCACCGCGCAGATGGTCAAGGACCACTTCGTGGCCACGCACGGAGAACCGGACTACACCGTCGGCCTCGGCGGCTCCGGCGGGGCGATCCAGCAGTACGTCTACGCGCAGAACCATCCCGACCTGCTCGACGCGCTCGTTCCGCAGCGCAGCTACCCCGACATGACGACCCAGACCATCCACGTGGGCGACTGCGCGCTGCTCGACCGCTGGATGGATCTCGAGGCCGACGACGCCGGATTCTGGGCCAACTGGGACAACCGGAAGCTGCTGCAGGGCATGAACTCGATCGAGGGCTACCTCGGGGGGAACGCCCGGGCGCTGAACCAGGCCAAGCAGCAGCTGTCCGCGCAACTGGGCATCGACGTGCCCCAGCAGACCGGTTCCAGCGAGTGCGTCGAGGGCTGGCTCGGCCTGCTGCCGCTCGCTATGAACCCGCACTTCGGCAGCGAGACGAACTGGGACCTGCTCGGCGATCAGGCCGACGACATCGAGCGCACCCACTGGGACGACGCTCGCGAGGTGTACGGCACCGATCCCGACACCGGGTTCGCCCGCGTGCCGTGGGACAACGTCGGCGTGCAGTACGGGCTGCAGGCGGTCGCGGACGGCGAGATCGCGCCGGAGCAGTTCCTCGAGGTCAACGCCGAGGTCGGGTCCTGGAAGGACACCGCCGAGATGGTCCCCGAGGGCGTGCCGTTCGAGGACCTCGACGTCGTTGTCGGGCGCATCGCGGCCGAGCGCGGCATCACGCCGGACCAGGTGTTCGCCGGCCTGGCGAGCGGCACGATCCCGTTCACCGAGCTGTTCGACCCCTGGTCGGCGCGCAACGCCGACCTGTCCCCCGACGGCGGCGTGACGCCCGCGCCGCGGCGCTCCGGCGACCTGGCCGCCATCCGCGGCGCGTACGAGTCCGGCCTGGTGTTCCGCGGCGAGCTGCCGCAGATCCCGATCATCGACATCAGGGACTACCTGGAGCCGGTCCTCGACATGCACAACTCGCACCAGTCCTTCGCCGCCCGCCAGCGGCTGATCGACGCCCAAGGACACCACGACGGGCAGGTCATCTGGTTCCTCGAGGCCGACGAGTCCGGCGACGCTCCGGCCGCGGAGCAGCTCACGCACCAGGCGCTCGACACCGTCGCGGAGTGGATGGCCAACCTGGAGGACGACCCGACGCTCACCGTCGCCGAAGCGGCGCCCGAGCACGGCGTCGACCGGTGCGTCGGCCTCGACGGCCGGGAGATCGCCGCCGGCGACGGCGTGTGGGACGGCATCCTCGACGACGGGCCGGACGGCGAGTGCGCGGAGCGGTTCGAGCCGTTCACCACCTCGCGCATCGAGGCCGGCGGTCCGATCTCCGGCGACATCTACAAGTGCCACCTGATGCCGGTCCGCAGCGCCGCCGTGGAGGACCTGTACGGGGCCTGGGAGCCGGCCGCCGACGAGCTCGACCGGCTCGAAGCGATCTTCCCGGACGGCGTGTGCGACTACGACCTCCCGAGCGTGGGGGACCCCGAGGCTGACGTGGCCGCCGCACCTGACGTCGTCCACGTGGGGCGCAACCTGCTGGTGATCGGCGAGCCGGCGGCGACCGTCGAGCTGCGGGCGGCCGACGAGGTCGTGCTCGAGGCGGGCACGAACGCCGCCGGGCTGGCTGTGCTGACCCGGATCCCCGCGGGGACGTACGTCGTCCGCCAAGTGGTGAACGGCGAGCCCGGGCTGCGCACGGAACCCGTGGAGGTCCAGTGACCTCACGCGAGTAGCCGGGCGCGCAACGCCTCGGAATCGGCGTCGGTCCAGCCGTGACTGGTCAGCCAGCCCAGCGGCCCGTCGCAGTGGATGTCCAGGTACCGCAGGAAGGTCCGCATCGCCTGGGGCCGCGGCCGGTGCGCGTCGAGCGAACTGCCGTCGAGGTCGGAGGCGTAGGTGTCGGTTCCGCGTAGCCGCGCGATGATCTCTGCGATCCGCTCGCCGGTGGCGACGTAGTCCGCGACGATCGCCTCGCGGTCGACGTCCGCCACCGACAGCGCCATCGCCACGATCACGCCCGTGCGGTCCTTGCCGGCGGCGCAGTGCGCGATCGTGGCGCCGTCGCTGCCGGCCATGGTGCGCAGCGCCGCGAGCACCGAGTCCGGCCGCCGGGCGAGGTACCGGGTGTAGTACAGGCCCGTCGAGTCCGACGCGTTCCCGGCCTCCTCCGGCCGGGCCCACGGCAGCACGGCGTCGGCGGCCTCCACGTCCGTCCGAGTCCCGGCCTCCGGGAACAGCGAGTGGTGGTGGATCCGCACCTCGCTGCGCTTCGTCAACGGACCCGGGCCCTCCGCTTCGACCTCGATGCTCGTGCGCAGGTCGACGACGTCGCGCACCCCGATCGTGTCGACGAGGTGGACGACGTCATCCGTCGTGAGGCCCTGCAGGTTGTCCGCCCGCAAGAGCCTGCCGAACCGGGTCGTCGCACCGTCGCGGGCGGGCAGCCCGCCGACGTCCCGGACGTTCACGGCACCCGCGAGATCGATCCATCGCCGGTTCACCATGTCACCGTACGTCGGCCGGTGCCGCGAGGGTGACACAGGTTCGCGCAGCAACAACCCGTCCCGCGGACCTCAGGCCCGCGTGGCGTCGTCCGGCTCGCCCTCCGCCGGTCCGGTGGCCGTGGCCGGCCGGCTGCGGTTCCGGAGAACGAAGAACGCCGCCAGACCTCCGCCGACCACCACGACGAGGCCGCCGAGGCCTGCGATCAGCCACACCGGCAGGCCGGAGGCCCCGCTCTCGGACGCCACCGCCCGCAACTCGTTGGTCTCACCGACGGCCGGGCGCCACGTCACCGTGTTACCGGACAACTCGCCGTTGTGCTCGATCACCTCACCAGGGAAGGTGATCGATATCACGAAATCGAACGACTCCATCATGGCCTCGCCCATCCCGGCGGGCATGTCCCCGGTGTCGCCTGCCAGGTCAGTCATGTCCATCGCGCCGGAGACCTCGTACTCGCCGGCCTCCGCGTCGTAGGTGATGGACATCTCCTCGTCCTGGAAGTCGCTCAGGGGAGCATCGTCGAAGCTGAACTGCTGACCGACGTAGGTGTCGTCCTCGTAGGGCTCGACGGTCGCGTCTTCGGGCAACTCGTCGTCAGCGCCGAGATCGCCGAGGACGTCACCGGGTTCCGTCCCCGCCATCTCGAGGAAGCTCTTCTCCACCGCCAGGATCACCGTCCCGCTGGCCGTCTCCCCCTCCAGCGTCAGGTCCATGTCCATCTTGATGCAGCCCGTCATGGCAACCGCGGCGAACGCCGCGACGGACAGCCGAGCGGCCAGGCCAGCGCGCCGGGATCGTTGCATTGTCATAGCCGGGTAGCATGCCAGCTTCGCCCTGGTTCGGCGATCTCTGTCCGGTAACTATTGGACGAGGTGTCGGGAGACCGCTGGACTACGGCGCCGCGGCGACGGGCGCTCGCGGCACCCTCGAGGCGCTACGGTGTCACACGTGAACGAGACCAGGGGACCGGCGTCCGGACCGGCATCGGAAGGCCAGCAGGTCTCCGAGGAGGAGGCCCGTGAGTACGTCGAGAAGCTGCGTGAGGCGCCCGCGGAGCAGATCGTCACGGAGATGATCTCAGTCCTGCTGAACGCGGCCCAGGTCAAGCTCGGCCGCAGGGATGCCCGGCTGCTCATCGATCTGAGCTCGCTCGTGATCGACCACGTCCGCCAGCACGTGTCCGCGGACCTCGCCACCCAGGTGGACCAGGCCCTGGGTCAACTCAGGCTCAGCCAGGTCCAGGCCGAGTCGGACGCGGCGAAGCAGAGCGAGCAGGAGGCGAACGACCTGGAGCAGCCACCGGCCGCAGCGAGCGGGCAACAGCCGCCTCGACCGGCTACTCCGCAGGAGCCACCCGGCAAGCCGGCGTCCAGGCTGTGGGTGCCCGGCAGGGACTTCTAGCGTCGGGGTAGGACGCGCTCGATCTCGGGCGGCAGACCCATGCCGTCGAGCGCGTGAGCGCACTGGCACGTGCGCTCCGTCGGCAGCGCGCCCACAAGCTCGGTCACGACGCCGCGGAGGCGTTCGATGTTGCCGGCGAACACACGGAACACCTCCTCCTGGGTGACGCCCGCGCCCTCCTCGACTCCGGCGTCCACGTCGGTGACCAGCGAGAGCGGGATGTAGCACGCGGCGAGCTCGCGGGCCAGCAGGGCTTCCGGGTACCCGGTCATGCCGACGAGGTCCCACCCCTGCGCGGCAAACCATCGCGATTCGGCCCGCGTGGAAAAGCGCGGGCCTTCGATGACGACCAGCGTCGCGGACTCGAGCAGCGGCTCCCACCCCGCGCGCCGTGCCGTGTCGATCGCGGCCGCGCGTCCGGCCGGGCAGTACGGGTCGGCGAAGGACACGTGGACCGGCCCGGTGTCGTAGTACGTCCGCTCCCTGGCCCGGGTGCGGTCGACGAGTTGGTCCTGGACGGCGAGCGCCCCGGCGCCGACCGCGGCGTCCAGCGACCCCACCGCACTGGGAGCGATCACCTGCTCCACCCCCAGTGACCGCAGCGCCCACAGGTTGGCCCGGAAGGGTATCCGGTGCGGAGGAAACCGGTGGTCGCGGCCGTGCCGCGGCAGGAACGCCACACTCCGCCCGCCGATCTCGCCGACGGCAACGGGGTCGCTGGGCGGGCCGTAGGGCGTGTCGACGACCACCTCGTCCACGTCGTCCAGGAACGAGTAGAATCCCGAGCCTCCGATGACCGCGATCTCCGCCATGCCCCGACTCTAGCCAGGGTTCGAGCGATCGAATTGTGACCCCAGTGATATGGGATCTCGCGCAACCCCCTGGCAAGATTGAGCGTCTTCTCGGGCAGAAGGGACGGCGTCCAGCGTCGTTGCGCGAGACCTTGGGGGTCACCTTTGACACGAGGCAAGACGATCATGAGCGGCCTGGCCGTCACGATCACAGCGGTCGCGGTCGTCGGTGGCGTGGCGTTCGGCGTGGACCGGTTGACCGAATCGGGCGACCCTTCCGCCGACCCGTCCGGCGAGGTGGTGCCGGTGGGCGGCGAGGCCGGCTCAACGCCGTCGAGCACCCCGGAGAGCGAGTCGCCCGCGCGGCTCACGACAGGGCGCACCCCTGCGGCCACGATCACGCCCGGCGAGGAGACGCCCGAGCGGACGGCGAAGTTCGTGATGGGCGACTCCGGCGACGGGGTGCGCGAGCTGCAGGCCCGGCTCAAGCAGATCCGCTGGTACGAGAGCGACATCACCGGGGAGTTCGGCGAGGTCACTCTGGAGGCGGTCGAGGGTTTCCAGGCCAAGCGCGGGCTGGAGCCCACCGGTGAGGTCGACGAGGAGACGTGGGACCGGCTGGTCGGCATGACCGAGGAACCGACCGAGGACGAGAAGCACAACCGGCTCACCGCCGGCCCGACGATCATTGGCCCGGACGAGTCCGGTGACGACGTCCGCGAGCTGCAGGCCCGGCTCAAGCAGATCGGATGGTTCGACTACGAGGTCACGGGCTACTACGGCTCCGTGACGGCGGACGCGGTGTCCGGGTTCCAGACCAAGCGGGGCGTTCCGTCCACCGGCGAGGTGGACCAGCGCACGTGGGACCTGCTCGCGGGGATGACCCGGCAGCCCACGGAGGAGGAACTGCTCAACACGCAGCCCGCGGACGACTCTGCGGGCGGGCTGCCCGAAGCCTGCCAGACCGGGCACGTGCTGTGCATCGACAAGACGTCCCGCACGCTGCGCTGGGTGATCGGCGGAGACGTGCAGACGACGCTCGACGCGCGGTTCGGGTCCGAGATGACCCCGACGCGGGAGGGGACGTTCAGCGTCTACTGGAAGTCCCGCGACCACGTCTCGTCGCTGTACGACACCCCGATGCCCTACGCCATGTTCTTCGACGGCGGTCAGGCCGTCCACTACTCGCCCGACTTCGCGGCGAACGGCTACAACGGCGCATCGCACGGCTGCGTCAACATCCGCAACGAGGGAGCGATCGCCGCCATCTTCGACCAGGTCAACATCGGCGACACCGTCTACGTCTACCGCTCCTGAATGATCACGTTAACCACCCCAGTGGGTCCTTTACCAGGCCAATTGGCCTGGTAAAGGACCCACTGGCCTGGTGGACCGGGGCGCCGCCGATCCGGCTCGGCCGGGCCGGCGGAACCCGACAGTCTCGCGCGGTGTACCAGCACCGAGGACGATCGTTGGGAGCCGTCCTACGGAGAACGTGGAGGTCACCGAGCAGGTCGCCGTGGAGCGAGTGCGCGCCGGCGACCGGGACGCGTACGCCGTCCTGGTGCGGCTGCACGCCGCTGCCGCCCACCGCGCCGCGGTCCTGTTCGGCGCGGGCGACGACGCGGAGGACATCGTGCAGGCGGCGTTCGTCAAGGCCTTCGAGGCGCTACACCGGTTCAGCGACGGGGCGCCGTTCCGTCCCTGGCTGCTACGCATCGTCCGGAACGAGACCAGAAACGCGCTTCGCGCGGACGGGCGCCGCCACGCCGCCGCGCAACGACTCGCCGGCCTCGCGGCCAGCGGCTCCACGCTCGACCCCGAGGCCGGTGCGCTGTCCGCCGAGCGCCGTACCGCCCTGCTCGAGGCGGTGCGGGAGCTTCCCGAGCAGCAACGCCGAGTCATCGCCTGCCGGTTCCTCCTCGACCTCGACGAGAAGGAGACGGCCACCGTCCTCGGCTGGCCGGTCGGCACCGTCAAATCGCGGCTGCACCGTGCCCTACGTCGGCTGCACGAGCGGCTCGCACCTGAATCAGAGGAGGCCGACGATGAGCTCTGACCAGCTGAGCGAGGAACTCCGTACGCTCGGGCGAACGCTCGACTTGCCGACCATCGACGCCGACGCGCTGGCGAACCGCGTCCTGGCACAGCTCGATGAGCCCGTGCCGCGGCCCACTCCTGCACGAAGACGCCGGTTGCGGACAGCCCTGGTGGCAGCGGCCGTCGCCGTGCTGATCGCGCTCGCGCTGACCCCACCGGTGCGCGCTGCGGTGTCCGAATGGTTCGGGGTGATCGTCCGCCCCGGGCCACCAGCGGAGAGCCAACCCGTGCCGGGCGCCGAGTCCCCGCTTACCCTCGACGCGGCGGCTGACGTCGTCGGCTTTGACCCGATCAGGGTGCCGACGCTGGGAGAGCCGGACGGGGTCGAGGTGTCGTCCGACGGGCGAGTCCTGGCGATGAGCTGGTCCGAGCCCGACGGCACTGTACGGCTGGAGCAGTTCGAAGGCGAGCTTGCACCGTTCTTCGTCAAGCGCGCCGCTGCCGAGGCCGAGATCGTGGGCGTAGGCGGCGGGCCGGCCCTGTGGTTCGACGGGCCACAC
>JBMCTR010000022.1:0-11566 GCA_048622955.1 Actinomycetota bacterium | reverse complement strand
CGGTAGTACGCCTGGTTCCAGCGGATCTCGTCGGCGAGCCGCCGCCGCGTCGTGGCCCCGTCGATCACCACCAGTTCGGTGCGCACCATCTCGGCGAAGTCGCTGACCTCCTCGACGCCGACCGCGGTCGACAGCACGGTGTGGTGCGGTCCCCCTGCGGTCAGCCACGACTCGGCGGAGGTCCGGAAGTCGGGCCGCGGTCGCCACACCGCACGGGCGACCGGCAGCCGCGGCAGTGGCTCGTCCGGAGGCACGACGTCGACCTCGTTGGCGACCAGCCGGAACCGGTCGCCGAGGTCGGCCATGCCCACGATCACCCCGGGGCCGGGCGCCGCGTCGAAGACCAGCCGGACCGGATCCTCCCGGCCGCCGATGGACAGCGGGTGGATCTCGCAGGACGGCCGGTCGGCGGCGATGGTCGGGCACACCTCCAGCATGTGCGCACCCAGGATCTTCTCCTCGCCCGGAACCAGGTGGTACGTGTAGTCCTCCATGAACGACGTCCCGCCGGGCAGCCCGCCGGCCATCGCCTTCACCGTCCGGACCAGCACGGCGGTCTTCCAGTCGCCTTCGGCGCCGAAGCCGTAGCCGTCGGCCATCAGCCGCTGGACGGCGATGCCGGGCAACTGCTTCAGCCCGCCGAGGTCCTCGAAGTTCGTCGTGAACGCCCCGAAACCGCCGTCCTCCAGGAACCACCGCAGGGCACGCTCGATCCGGGCGGCGTAGCGCAGCGACTCGTGCCGCTCACCACCCCGCCGCAACTCGGGCGCCACTGTGTAGGCGTCCTCGTATGCGGCGACCGCCTCGTCCGCCTCGGCGTCACTGACCTGCTCGACGACCGCGACCAGGTCGTTGACCCCGAACGTGTTGACCGCGACGCCGAACCGTCGCTCGGCCTCCACCTTGTCGCCCTCGGTGACGGCGACGTTGCGCATGTTGTCGCCGAAGCGCACCAGCCGTAGCGCGCGCAGCGCCGACAGCCCGAGGGCCGCCCGCGCCCAGGCGGCAACGCGCCCAACGACGGCAGGGTCGCTGACGTGCCCCGCCACGGTCTTGCGCGGCACGCCCAACCGGGTCTGGATGTAGGCGAACTCGCGATCGCCGTGCGCCGCCTGGTTCAGGTTCATGAAGTCCATGTCGATCTCGGACCACGGCAGCTCCGCGTTCGCCTGCGTGTGCAGGTGGAGCAACGGCTTGTGCAACGCCTGCAGGCCCGTGATCCACATCTTCGCCGGGGAGAACGTGTGCATCCAGGCGATCACTCCGACGCACCCGTCGAACCCGTTGGCCTCCAGCGCCATCCGCCGGATCGCGTCGGTCTCGGTGAGCACCGGCTTCCAGACGACCCGGACCGGCAACCCGGCGGCTCTGCTCAGCGCCTCGGCGATCTCGCGGGACTGCGCGGCGACCTGCTGCAGGGTCTCCTCGCCGTACAGCCCCTGGCTGCCGGTGAGGAACCAGACTTCCCGCGTCTGTGCGGTGGTCGTCGCGTCGGTCACATCCGTCATGTCTGAGCCCCCTCCGCCCCTCGTTGCCCGTAGACGTTCTGATAGCGCTCGTACAGCCGCTCGACGTCGCCCTGCGGGATGGGCAACGGCTCGCCGAGTTGCCGCGCGATGTGCACCGTCCGTGCGACGTCCTCGCACATCACCGCCGCCTTCACGGCCGCGCGCGCGTCCTTGCCGATCGTGAACACACCGTGCTGGCGCATCAGCACCGCCGGCGAGCGGTGCCCGGCGAGAGTCGACACGACGCCACGTCCGATCGAGTCGTCCCCGATCACGGCGAACGGCCCGACAGGGATCTCCCCGCCGAACTCGTCGGCCATCGCGGTGAGCACGCACGGGACCGGCTCGCCGCGGGCCGCCCAGGCCGTCGCGTAGGTCGAGTGGGTGTGGACGACGCCTCCCACGTCCGGCCGGTGCCGGTACACGTAGGCGTGGGCCGCGGTGTCGCTGGACGGAGCGAGATCGCCGTCGACGAGCGTCCCGTCCAGGTCGCACACCACGATCGACTCCGGCGTGAGCGCGTCGTACGAGACCCCGCTGGGCTTGATCACGAATGTCGACGTCCCGGGAACCCGGCCGGACACGTTCCCCGCCGTCCAGGCCACCAGGCCGTAGCGGACCAGTTCCGCGTGCAGGTCACACACCGTGCGGCGCACTTCCTCGACCGTCGCGGGGTCCGCGCCGTTCCCGATCATGCCGACAGCGCCTTTCGGCGGATCTCGCGGAGCCGGTGCATGACGTCGTTGGTCCCGCGGCCGAAGTAGTCGTGCAGCGTCACGTACTCGGCGTAGAGCGCGTCGTACGCGTCGGCGCGGCCGGGATCCGGTGTGTACACCGCCCGCTCGGACCGGCCCATCGCCGCCGCCGCCGTCCGCACGTCGGGGTACGCGCCCGCGGCGACGGCGGCGTGGATCGCCGAGCCGAGCGCGGGCCCCTGCTCGGAGCCGATGACCGACAGCGGTAGCCGCGTCACGTCAGCGTAGATCTGCAACAGCACGCGGTTCCTCAGCAGGCCGCCGGCGACCACCAACTCGGTGACGTCGACACCGGCCGCGGTGAACGAGTCGGTGATCGTCCGGGTGCCGAACGCGGTCGCCTCCAGCAGCGCGCGGTAGGTGTCCTCCGGCCGGGTCGCCAGCGTCTGCCCGACCACGACGCCCGACAACTCGTGGTTGACCAGGACCGAGCGGTTCCCGTTGTGCCAGTCGAGGGCGACCAGCCCGTGCTCGCCCACCTGCTGCGTCGCCGCCAACTCCGAGAGGTGGTCGTGGATGTCCAACCCGCGCCGCTCGGCCTCCGCGTGGTACTCGGGCGGCACCGAGGTGTCCGCGAACCACGCGAAGATGTCCCCGACACCGGTCTGGCCGGCCTCGTACCCCCAGTAGCCGGCCATGATGCCGCCGTCCACGACCCCGCACATGCCGGGGACGTCACGCAGGTTCATCCCGTTCATCACGTGGCAGGTGGACGTCCCCATGATCGCGACCATCTGCCCGGGCTCGACCGCGTTGGCCGCCGGCGGGGTGACGTGCGCATCGACGTTGCCGACCGCGACCGCGATGCCCTCACGCAGGCCGGTCCACTGCGCAGCCTGCGCGCTGAGACCGCCCGCCCGGCCGCCGAGGTTGCCGATCGGCTGGTCCAGCTTCTGCTCGACGAAGTCGGCGAACTCGGGATTCAGCGCCGCGAGGTACTCGCGGGACGGGTACGCCCCGTCCTGCCTGATGCCCTTGTAGCCGGCGGTGCAGTTGTTGCGGACGTAGGTGCCGGTGAGCTGCCACACGATCCAGTCGGCGGCCTCGACCCACCGCTCCATGGCGCGGTAGACCTCGGGGTCCTCCTCCAACAGCTGGAGCGCCTTGGCGAACTCCCACTCGCTGGAGATCAGCCCACCGTAGCGGTCGAGCCACGGTTCGCCGCGTTCGCGGGCGACGGCGTTGATGCGGTCGGCCTGCCGCTGCGCGGCGTGGTGCTTCCACAGCTTGACGTACGCGTGCGGGCGGCCGGCGAACCGCTCGAGCTCGCACAGCGGTGTGCCGTCCGCCAGGGTCGGGAGTGGCGTCGAGGCCGTGAAGTCGGTGCCGACACCGATGACGTCGCCCGCGTCGATGCCGGCCTTGGCGACCGCCTTCGGTACGGCCGTCTTGAGCACGTCCACGTAGTCGGAGGGCACCTGGAGGGCCCAGTCGGGCGGCAACCGCTCGCCGGTCGAGGGTAGGACGTGGTCGATCACCCCGTGCCGGTACTCGTGGACGTCGCCGGCGAGCTCCGCACCGTCGGAGACCCGGACGACGACCGCCCGGCCGGAGAGCGTGCCGAAGTCGATGCCGATGGCGTACTTGTCGGGCATGTCGGTGGGCGTGGTGTCGGGCATGGTGTCGGGCATGGTGCTGTGAACGCTCACATCTGACCTCCTTCCTTCCTCTTGCTCCCTCACTCGGTCACGAAGGCTCGGCGGTGCTGGCCCGCGGCACCAGCGACGGCGGCACCACGACGCGCGGGGGCGGCGTCGCGGGGGACGGTTCCCTCTCGATGCGGTCCAGCAGCACGCTGATGCTGTGCCGTCCCACCGCGCCGAAGTCCTGCCGCACGGTGGTGAGCGGCGGCGAGAAGTACGCCGCCTCCGGGATGTCGTCGAAACCCGCCACGCTGACGTCGCCCGGCACGTCGATGCCGTGCTCCCGGAAGGCGCGCAGCACGCCGAGCGCCATCTGGTCGTTGGCCACGAACACCGCCGTCACCTCGGTGCCGTCGGCCCGCAGCCGCGCCAGCCGCTGCCCCGCGGCGTACCCCGAGGCCGGGCTCCAGTCGCCGTACAGCACCTCGGGCGGCCGCGCGTCCGCGCGCTCGAGCGTGGACCGCCAGGCCTCGAGCCGTCCCTCGGCCTCCAGCCAGTCCAGCGGCCCCGCGACGTGCCACACGGTCCGATGCCCGAGATCCAGCAGGTGCCCGGTGACGGCGGCCGCGCCGGCCGCCTGGTCCACGCAGACCACGGGGCGGTCGGGTGCCTGCCCGCCCTCGACGACCACGACCGGCAGGTCCTCCGGCAGCACCGCCAGCGCCTCGACCGCGGTCCGCTGCGGTGCGATCACGACCAACCCGTCGACGGACTGGTCCGCGAGGTAGTCGAGGGCTTCCAGCACGCCGCTCCGAGTGATGTTCTTCAGGCTCACGATGCTGATGAAGTAGCCCGCCTCGCGCGCGGCCTGCTCGATGCCGAACAGCGTGCTCGCCGGACCGTAGAGCGTGGTGTCGAAGGCCACGACCCCGAGCGTCTGCGTCCGCCGCGTGACGAGGGCGCGGGCGGACGAGTTGCGTCGGTAGGCCAGTTCGTCGATGGCCTGCAGCACCCGGTCCCGCGTCGCCTCCCGCACATTGGGGTGGTTGTTCAGCACGCGGGAGACCGTCTGGTGGGAGACCCCCGCCCGGCGCGCGACGTCAGCCATCACAGGAGGGCGCCCTGCGAAGTCCGGCGGCATGGTCGACATTGTTAGCGCTCACATGAGGTCCGGTCAAGTGGGTCGCCGGTGAACCCGCCCCTTCGCTACTTCAGCAGCCGGGACATCCGCCGGTCCGCCAGCACCTTGCCGCCGGTCTGACACGTCGCACAGTACTGCAGGCTCGAGTCGGCGAACGACACCTCGCGCACGGTGTCGCCGCACACCGGGCACGCCTCGCCGGTTCGCCCGTGTACCCGCATTCCCGCGCGCTTGGCGTCCTTGAGCTCGCCGGCGGCCTGCCCGACGGCCTGCGCCACGGCGTCGCGGAGCGTGTCGACGATCGCCGCGTGCAGCGACGCGATCTCGTCGGCGCTGAAGGTGGACGCGGGGTGGAACGGCGAGAAGCGGGCGACGTGCAGCACCTCGTCCGAGTACGCGTTGCCGATGCCCGCGATCACGGACTGGTCCCGGAGCACGCCCTTGACCTGCGACCGACCCGCATGGCGGAGCAGGGCGGCGAGCCGGTCCACGGTGAACTCGTCCGACAGCGGGTCCACGCCGAGCCGGGCGATGCCGGGAACGTCGGCGGGGTCGCGGACGACATAGACCGCCAGCCGCTTCTTGGTCCCCGCTTCGGTGAGGTCGAAGCCGGAACCGCCGGCCAGGTGCACCCGGACGGCGACCGGTCCGCGGCCCGGCTTCGGGGGCTTCGGCGACAGGCTCTCGCTCCAGCGCAGCCATCCCGCCTTGGCGAGGTGGACGACGAGGTGCAGGCCGTCGCAGTCGAGGTCGAGGAACTTGCCGTGCCGCGACGCGCTGGTGATCGAAAGGCCCCCGAACGCCGTGATCGGCGGGTCGAACGTCTTCAGCACGCTGACCGCCGCGACGTCCACCTGAGCGACCGTGCTGCCGACCGCGTTCTCGCGCATGAACGCCGCGAGCGCCTCGACCTCGGGTAGCTCGGGCATGCGCTCATGGTACGGCCTGGCCGCGCCCCCGGGTTCAGGCGAACGGCGCGGGCAGCGGCAGGTCGACCGCCGTCCGGAGGCGCTCCAGGTACTCCTCGCGGGAGACCTCGACCGCGCCCAGGCGGGACAGGTGCGGCGTCGCCCACTGCACGTCCAGCAGCCGCTGCCGCGGGCGCGGCGCCGCGCGGAGCATGTCGAGCAGCGCCATCAGGGCGACCTTGGACGCGTCCCTGCCCCAGGGCTCGGGGACGTGGAACATCGACTCGCCGGCGAACAGCCCGCCGATCGCCACGCCGTACAGCCCCCCGGCCAGCCGTCCGCCGGGCGTCCAGGCCTCGACCGAGTGCGCCCAGCCCAGGCGGTGCAGCCGGGCGTAGGCGTCCTGGATCTCGTCGGTGATCCAACTGCCCGGGCGGCGCGGGTCCGCGCAGCGCTCCACGACTGTCGCGAACGCGGTGTCGACGCGGATCATGAACCGCTTCCGGGACTGCCGCATGGACCGGGTCACCCGCAGCCCGTCCACCGGCACGATCCCACGGGGGTCGGGCGACCACCAGGCCAGCACCGCGTCGCGGCGCAGCAGCCGGCTCACCGGCATGGGGAACAGGCCCGCCCGGTACGCCGCGAGCAGCGTCCCCGGTTCCAGGTCGGCGCCCAGCCCGACCAGGCCGTCCGTGTCGGCCCGCTGCGGCATGGGCAGCATCCACCGGGTCGGCATCGGCTCCACTGGGGGCATACGACCAAGGTTAGGGAGGGCACCACGGCGTATCGTCATGCCATGAGCTTTCGGCGCACGGTGACCAACTTCGCGAGCAGCACGGCCGCCCGGCGTGCGGCCCCGGCGCTCGCGTCCCGGGGGGCGCGGCAGTTCGTGGACAAGGCGATCGACGGGTTCACCGGATTTCCCAGTGCACGTGAGACCGCCCGGCGCTACCTCGCCCGCCGTCGCGACGTCGACGCTGCCATCCGGGACGTGATCGACCTGCACGTCCGGCTCGCCGGCGCCCAGGGGTTCGTCTCCAACATCGGCGGCGTCGTGACCATGGCGGTGGCGATACCGACGAACATGGCCGGCATCGCGCTGCTGCAGTTGCGCATGGTCGCCGCGATCGTGCACCTGCGCGGCTACGACCTCTCCGACCCGCGGGTGCGCACGGCCGCGCTGATGACGCTGCTCGGCGAGGACGAGGTGCGTGCGGCCGTCAAGCGGAACGAGCTCCCCGGGCGGCCGCATGACGTGGCCGTCGCGTCGGGCGACGCGGACCCGAGTCTGGTCGACCGGGTCGGTGGCCAGGTGACGCAGGCCCTCGTCACCCGCGTCGGGGGCAAGCACGCGACCCTGACGGTCACCAAGCGCGTCCCCGTCCTCGGCGGGGCCGTCAGTGCGGGCGTCGACGCGTACTCGACGTACACCACCGGCCGGTACGCCGACCGCGAGTTCCCGCCGCACATCATGATCGAGCGCGCCGAGGCGGCCACCGATTGATCACGTTCGGTACGCCGGGCCCTGCCGCGGCAGGCACGCAGACCTGGGGAAGCGTGGCCAACCCTCCTGAACGTGATCGAATGCAGGCATGACCGGACGGTGGGAGTTCTGGATCGACCGCGGCGGCACGTTCACCGACATCGTCGCGATGCGGCCGGACGGCGCCCTCGTCACGCACAAGCTGCTGTCCGAGGACCCGGCGCGCTACCCGGACGCCGCGATCGCCGGCATCCGCACGCTGCTCGGCGTCCCGCCCGGCGAGCCGATTCCCACCAGCCGCATCGACGCGGTGCGGATGGGTACGACGGTCGCGACGAACGCGCTGCTCGAGCGCACCGGCGTGCCCACCTGCCTGGTGATCACCAAGGGGCTCGGCGACGCGCTGCGCATCGGCTACCAGAACCGGCCGCACATCTTCGCGCGCCACATCGTGCTGCCGACGCCGCTGTACGACCGCGTCATCGAGGTCGACGAGCGGATCACGGCGGAGGGCACGGTGCTGCGCGCCCCCGACCTCGACGCGTTGGCCGGCGACCTGCGCGGTGCGTACGCCGACGGCATCGAGGCCGTGGCCGTCGCGTGCCTGCACAGCCACCTTTACCCGGACCACGAGCGCGCGATCGGCGCGCTCGCCGAGCGGGTCGGCTTCGGCCAGATCTCGCTGTCCAGCGAGGTCAGCCCACTGATGAAGCTCGTCCCCCGGGGCGACACCGCGGTGGTCGACGCGTACCTGTCCCCCGTGCTGCGCCGGTACGTCGATCAGGTCGCCGCCGAGTTGCCGGACACCCGCCTGCTGTTCATGCAGGGCAACGGCGGGCTCGCCGAAGCGAGCCGGTTCCGGGGCAAGGACGCCATCCTGTCCGGGCCCGCGGGCGGCATCACGGGCATGGTGCGGATGTCGGAACTCGCCGGCTACGGCAAGGTGATCGGCTTCGACATGGGCGGGACGTCCACCGACGTCTCGCACTACGCCGGTGAGTACGAACGGGTGTTCCACTCGCAGGTCGCCGGCGTCCGGCTGCGGGCGCCGATGCTCGACATCCACACCGTCGCCGCCGGCGGCGGGTCGGTGCTGCACTTCGACGGCAGCCGCTACCGGGTCGGGCCGGACTCGGCGGGCGCCGATCCCGGTCCCGCGTGCTACCGGCGCGGCGGACCCCTGACCGTGACCGACGCCAACGTCATGCTCGGGCGCGTCCAGCCCGACCACTTCCCGGCCGTGTTCGGCCCCGAGGGCGACCAGCCGCTCGACGCGGGAGTGGTGCGGCAGCGGTTCGCCGACCTGGCCGGCGAGATCGCCGACGGGCGCACGCCCGAGGAGGTCGCGGCGGGCTTCCTCGCCATCGCCGTCGCGAACATGGCGAACGCGGTCAAGAAGATCTCCGTGCAGCGCGGCTACGACATCACCGAGTACGCGCTGACGACGTTCGGCGGCGCCGGCGGCCAGCACGCCTGCGCCGTCGCCGACGCGCTCGGCATCCGCACCGTGCTGGTGCCCCCGATGGCCGGGGTGCTCTCCGCCCTCGGCATCGGTCTCGCCGACGTGACGGCGATGCGCGAGCAGTCGGTCGAGGCGCGGCTCGACCACGGCGTGACCGGGCTGCTGAAGGACGTCGCCGGCTCACTGGAGGAGGCCGCCCGCGGCGAACTGGTGCACCAGGGCGTGGCGCCGGCGCGCATCAGCGTGACCCGGCAGGCGCACCTGCGCTACGACGGCACCGACACCGCCATCGCGGTGACGCTGGACGGGCCCGTCGCCATGACCTCCGAGTTCGAGGCGGCCTACCGGCGGACGTACTCGTTCCTGCTCGACCGCCCCCTCGTCGTCGAGGCGGTCGCCGTGGAGGCGGTCGGACGCGCCGAGCACCGCATCGACGACCTGGAGCCGGGGAGCGTGCGCGCCGCGTCGCGGTCCTCGGCGGACACGCCAGGCACGGCGGAACCTGCCCGGGTACGGATGTACGCGGACGGCCGGTGGCGCTCCGTCCCCCTGTACGAACGGGACGCGCTGCCCGCGGGCGCCACCGTCACCGGACCGGCGATCATCGCTGAGGCCAACGCCACGACGGTGGTGGACGACGGGTGGCGGGCGTCGGTCACCCCGCACGGCCACCTGCTCGTGGAACGGGTCGCCGCCCCGCCGGCCGCGGCCGACGTCGGCACCGAGGCTGACCCCGTGCTGCTGGAGATCTTCAACAACCTGTTCATGTCCATCGCCGAGCAGATGGGCGCCCGGCTGGAGTCGACCGCGCAGTCGGTCAACATCAAGGAGCGGCTCGACTTCTCGTGCGCGCTGTTCGACCCGGACGGCAACCTGATCGCCAACGCGCCGCACATGCCGGTGCACCTCGGCTCGATGGGCGCGAGCGTGCGGGAGGTCGTGCGCCGCCGCGGCGCCACGATGAAGGCGGGCGACGTGTACGCGGTGAACGACCCGTACCACGGCGGAACCCACCTGCCCGACGTCACCGTCGTCACGCCCGTGTACGACCTGGCGGGCCGGGACATCCTGTTCTACGTCGCGGCGCGCGGCCACCACGCGGAGATCGGCGGCGTGCTGCCCGGGTCGATGCCTGCGTTGAGCCGGAGCGTCCACGAGGAAGGTGTGCTGTTCGACGCATGGCTGCTGGTGGAGGACGGCCGGTTCCGGGAGCCCGAGACGCTCGAGTTGCTGACGTCTGCTCCGTATCCCTCCAGGAGCCCGCAGACGAACCTCGCCGACCTGCGGGCCCAGGTCGCCGCCACCGAGAAGGGCGTGGCCGAGGTCCGCAGCATGATCGACCACTTCGGCCTCGATGTCGTGCAGGCCTACATGCGCCACGTCCAGGACAACGGCGAGCAGGCGGTCCTCCGGGTCATCGACGCCCTCGGCAGCGGGTCGTACAGCTACGAGATGGACAACGGTGCGCTGATCAGGGTGCGCGTCACGGTGGACCGCGGCCGGCGCAGCGCCGAGATCGACTTCGCGGGGACGTCGGCGCAGTTGGACACCAACTTCAACGCGCCGGCCTCGGTGACCACGGCGGCCGCGCTCTACGTCTTCCGCACGCTCGTCGCCGACGACATCCCGCTGAACGACGGCTGCCTGCGGCCGTTGCGGATCGTCGTCCCGTCCGGCTCCATGCTGGCGCCCGAGTACCCGGCGGCGGTCGTCGCCGGCAACGTCGAGACGTCGCAGGCGGTCACGGGCGCGCTCTACGCCGCGCTGGGCGTACAGGCCGAGGGCTCGGGCACGATGAACAACGTGACGTTCGGCAATGAGCGGTACCAGTACTACGAGACCGTTGGTTCGGGCTCCGGCGCCGGCGACGGCTTCGACGGTGCGCCCGTCGTCCAGACCCACATGACGAACTCCCGGCTGACCGACCCGGAGGTCCTCGAGTGGCGGTACCCGGTGCTCGTCGAGGAGTTCGCAATCCGGCGGGGCTCCGGCGGGGACGGCCGGTGGCGCGGCGGCGACGGTGCCGTGCGGCGGCTGCGGTTCCGCCAGCCCATGGTCGTGAGCACGCTGTCCGGCCACCGCCGGGTACCGCCGTACGGCATGGCCGGTGGCCGGCCCGGTGCGCTGGGCCGCAACCGGGTGGAGCGGGCCGACGGCGGCGTCGTCGTGCTCGCCGGTGCCGACTCGGCGGAGGTCGGGGAGGACGACGTGCTCGTCGTCGAGACGCCCGGCGGTGGGGGGTACGGTCCGCCGGAGCCCTCCAACGGCCAGGAGGAGGCCCGGTGATGCCGACCCGCCTGTTCAGTGTCGCCGAGGCCCGGGAGCTGCTTCCGGACCTGCAAGAGCTGGCCCGCGAGTTCGTGCAGGTACGGGCCGACACCGCGGAGCTCGCCCAGGCGGTCGGCCATGGCACCGCCTCTCCGCTCGGTGGTGCTCCGGAGTACAAGGCGGGAGAGGCGCGACTGCACGACTTGCTCGAGCAGGTGGTCCGCCAGGGCGTCGAGATCAAAGGGATGGCACCGCTGCTGCTCGACTTCCACGCCGAGATTGACGGTGAGCCCGTGCTGCTGTGCTGGCTCGAGGGGGAGCAGGAGCTCGCGTGGTACCACAAGCCGGAGCTCGGCTTCAGCGGACGCCGCCCCATTCCGCCCGACTGGCTGTAGCCCCTGCGGGGCCTATTGATCACGTAGACCACCCGGTTGGGTCCTTTACCAGGCCTGCAG